>DAOVVW010000030.1 GCA_030636965.1 Pseudomonadota bacterium
AGAAGTATACGTATCTGAGTAACGACGTATCGAGGTAGAACATTAGAGCATTAGAAATTAGAGAATTAGACACGTTACTAATTACGCATTACGCGTCACACATCACGAATCAGCAGTCACTAATTACTCATAACGCATTACGTAAATCACGTTGGACATTGGACTTTGGACCTTGGACTCTGGCCGAAGGCCAGCAGGATCCACGCATAAGCGTGGCCGTGGAGTAAAAAGCCATGGACGGACTTTTAACGACCCTGTCAAAATTCAAGAGGTTTGTTTATCTTCGTTTCGTTGGGCTTGATCCTCTTGTTATAAAGGGTCTGATACTCGTTAACGGTTGGTATCTTCCCCAGCACACCGGAAATTGCCGCTACAACAGATGAGCCCAGATACACCTGTGCCCCGGTACCCATCCTGTTTTCGAAATTTCTCGTGCTGGTGGAAACCACAGTGGAGCCTGTTGCCACCTGACCCTGGTTGCCCATGCACAGTGAGCAGCCCGGTACATGGATGTTGGCGCCGGCAAACATGAGTTTTTGATGGACGCCTTCGTTGGTAAGCTCGATGTTGCTTTCCCTGTCCGGGGGTACAGCCCAGAACCGGACGTTCTCGGATACCCTCTTGTCAGACATAATGAGAGAAGCTGCCCTGAAATCGGTGATATCAACCATGCATGATCCCACAAAGATCTCGTCGATATCAGTTCCGGCAGCCTCCGAGAGAGTTACTATTTTGTCAGGGTCGTTGGGTGCCGCAAGGAGGGGTTCGGTGATGGTATTCAGATCTATTTCAATTACGTCAGCGTATGAGGCCCCGGCGTCGGCCTCCATAAAGGTAGGCGATTTGAGCCATTTTTTCATAAGGTTGATTATTACCTTGATCTGCTTAGACCGGTTTCTCTTGATGAAATTCTCCTCAAGGAACTTGATATTGTTTTTAACGTACTCGATGATCCTGTCGGGTGAATGGGCAAAGGTGCATGCAGCCGCTGAGCGCTCGGCTGAAGTATCAGTAAATTTATAGGCGTCCTCAACGCTTATATCTCCGAGGCCCTCAATCTCCAGTATTCTGTCCGCGAAGACGTTTACCTTTTCATCACCCTTTTTGAGGTTCAGTTTCCCCTCCTGAATGGCGACCCACGGAATGGCGTTGACAAGGTCCCTGGTAGTAATACCCTCCTGGATCTCACCACTGAAGCGAACCAGTACTGATTCAGGCATATCCAGAGGCAGGTATCCCTGGCTTGCGGCGAAGGCGACAAGATCTGATCCAGCCGGGAAGCTTATCCCGATGGGGAACCTGGTGTGGCTGTCGCCGCCGGTCCCTACGAAATATGGCAGGAGGAACCTGTTCCCGTTTGTGTGGATAATGCCATCTCCCGGTCTGAGGGCAATGCCGCCGAGCCTGTTCACAAAGTCGGTCAGGGTGAACTGCATTTCGGCGTCCTTGCTCCTCGGTCCTGCTGCCGTGTGGCAGAAGGACTGTATAAAAACAGTGGCAAAATGTGTGCAGGCAAGCTCCTCCAGTTCCTGGCGGGTCATCTTTCCAGTTGTATCCTGAGAGAAGACAAGGTGTGCCTGTGGCTCCGCATATTCTCCGGGGAGAACTCCCGCAAGACCTGCTGCGGTGCCCACAAGCTTCTGTGCCAGGGAATACGGCTGACCCTTTTGTGCTTCTTTTCTTTCCGGGAGAGTCATTGGAGGATCATCCGCATCTATTCCCAGTTTGGAACAGATCTCCCTTGCCCTGGAGGTGAGTTTGCGGCCGATTATGAGGAGGTTTCTGCCGCCTGCTCTTGCCTCCTCGGAGATGGATGGAGGATCAATGGAAAACTCCGTCAGAACTTTTCCGGTATCCTTATCGGTAACCTTTCCTGATGGGAAGTCAATCTCAACCAGGAGCCCCTCTGTGAGCTTGCCGGCTGCGCACCTTACCGGAACGGCACCACACCCTCTGAGGGTATTGAAAAAGATGGGCGCTATCTTGGAGGCCATTACCACACCTCCGCGGCGTTTGTTTGGAGTATATGGTATGTCCTGGCCTATCCACCATATGAGTGAATTTGACGCTGATTTTCTGCTGCTTCCGGTTCCCACAACATCGCCTGCAAAAAGGATCGGGATGTCTGGATTTTTTCGTTTGAGGCTCTCCAGCCTGGTCAGAAAATCCTTGTCCCCGGGGCTTGTGGAAAGCATGGAAAGCGCATGAAGGGGGATATCGTCCCTTGTGCCGGCTTCCTGTGCGGGGGAGAAAAAATCGGTATTGATCTCACCTGATGTTCTGGCAACTACACACGTTACCTTCTCAGGAAGCGGTTCTATGGCATCGAACCATTTCCCCGATGCCCAGCTTGCCAGGATACGAGTTGCGAATTCATTTCCCTTCTTTGCCAGGTCCGAGATCTCCGTTACCTTGAGAGGGGAGATCAGGATCAGAAGACTCAGAAACTGGGCGGACAGATCGGCTGTTTCTTCATCTATTTCCAATGCGTCAACCAGGTGCGGAATATTGGCTCCTCCACCCATATGTCCCAGCATCTGAATAGCTTCAAGCCGGCTGATGTGAGGAGAATTCTTTTTGCCCTTGAGGATATCTCCCAACCAGTCAGCTTTGACGTAAGAGGCGTCTGTCACGCCTGGAGAAACTCTTTCGCCAAGGAGATACACCAGAGATTCGACTGTATCCTTCTGCCCCTGAAGGACGAAAGCCCCCGGATCAATGTCATCTTCAAGGAGAGCTTCGCACACCGCAGCGACCTGCTCCTCATTCAGGGGAAGGGGCGGTATGCCATCTGATTCGCGCTCTTGTTCGGCTTTTAGGTATTCGGCAACAAATGATTCAAGAGATGCCATTGATGCCCTCCTTGTGAGTAAGTGTCAAAAAATAGTTATCTAAATTGAATTGGTGAACCGATCAGCTCTGCCAGGATAATTTTGTAACCATTTAATATATAAAAGAATAACTCGAAGCCCGAAACTCGAAATCCGGAACTACGCCCCACAGCTTCTGTATATTGTATACAATCATTCGGGGTTGGTGTAAAGACAGTTCAACGTGCAATGTTCAACGTTGAAACTATGAATATTGTCAGGGGTAAATTTGAAAAGGCAGGTATTAGTTTTCTTGAGTTGTTATTGTGTTGGTCTGATGAAGTCTATCGTTGATGAATCGAAATTAACTTTGAACGTTGAACGTTAAGCATTGAACAAGCACTTACTTCATCACCACTTCTACCTTCGATTTTGAACGAAGTTCAGCAACGTGTCGGGAGATCATGGCCTTGGCTTTTGAATTCCTGATCCTGACAACGATGTGATCTTTTACCTCGTCCAGGGAGCGTACTGAAGAAGGAGTCTTCTCGGTTATCTGGATAATGTGATATCCAAGCCTTGTCTTTATGGGTTTTGTATATTCACCAACGGACATGGCGAAAAGATTACTGTCTATCACCCGGGGCATGCTGCCTTTCTGAATCAGTCCCATTTCTCCGCCCCTGGTTCCACCGTAGGTGTCCTCCGAGTATTTAAGGGCGAGTTCCTTAAAATCCACGCCGGTAGATGCCTCTTTGTGGATCTTCATGGCCTTGGAGAGGGCGGATTCAGTTTCTTCGGGTTTTTTCCAGGCCCATACTCTTATGAGAACCTGCCTTGCGCGTACGCTCTCAGAAGTTGTGAAACGGGATAAATTGCGATTGTAGTATTCCCTGATCTCACCGTCCGTAATCGATATATGAGAATAAACCGTTTTTTCCAGATACCTGTTGATAACCAGGTTTCTGAAGATGCTTTTTTTGAGATCCTGTTGAACTGTTGTATTGCATGCCAGTGCGGCAGTGAGCTCTTCCTCGCCTCCGGCTTTCATCACTTCTCTCTGGTAGCGTTTCTCGGTTTCTACCGACAGTCCTGTGAATCTGTGCTTCAGCCCCTCCTGGTAAAGAAGTTCGATATTGATCAGGCGGTCCAGGACCTTCCTGCTGGCCCGACGTATTGAGACCTTTATTTTTCCTTTTGCAGAGCCGATCATGATGGTTCCGGAACGGGCCTGGTCGGCTTCTAAAGCGCAGGTAAGATCGTACTTCTGGATGGGGATCCCGTTGACCAAAGCGACTGGTGTTGTCCTTTCCTGGTTTGACAACACCAGTGAAGGGAAGATCAGAGAAATGAATACGAAGATTGTTAGAAAACGATAATGCATAAGTTTGGGGAAATTCTACCTGCGGTAATTTTGTTAGGGTCGTAAAAAGGCCATCCTTGGCTTTTTACTTAGCGGAAAGAGAAAAGTGTCATTTTCTCTTTCCTCACGGGTTATTGTTATTGTCGCAAAAAGTCCGAGATCGGCTTTTTGCTCCTCGGAGAGTGAAAAACGTCGTTTTCACTCTCCTCACGGATCAAAGTCTTGCTACGCAAGCCGTTGATCCGGGCGCCCACGCTCGGGCGCGATGGTAATCATCAATGACTCACGGTTTATGTCATTGATCCGTGCGCCCATACTCGGGCGCGAGGGTAATCGTTATTGTCGAAAATAGTCTACTCTACTTGCTGTGCAAGTCATCAACTTTTGACCTCTGAATACCAGGTATGAAGCTAAATATAGTGGGTACAGGTCAACCTGATCTGCTTTGAGAACAGGAAGAGGGACGCCCTTTTTAGCACGCCCCTCCTAAGCTTTTACTATACTACGAAGAGTCGTTTGTCAATGTGGAAGAGTCGTTTCTCAATGGTTCAGGATTGGGTCGTAAAAAGTCCATTCATAGCTTTTTACTCCGCACAAAGCGATGTTTAACTGTATTTCGAGTCTGCTCGGTCACTTTGGAGCCGACTGCTCGGATGGATTGGGCTGCTGGAGCTTTATCTCAACCTCCGCCCTGGAGGAGAGATCACTTATTTTTTTCCCGATCTGCTCGTTGACGCGTCCATTTCTTATAGTAGCGATCAGACGTTCTGAGGCTTCCTCGAAGGGAACGACAGACTTTTCCTTCCTTTCCGTAACTTTGATAACGTGAAAGCCGAAAGTTGTGAGAACCGGATCGCTGATCTCGCCTTTTTTCATGGAAAACGCGGCATCCTCAAAGGGTTTTACCATCCTCCCTCGTTGGAAAAATCCAAGGTCTCCGCCGTTGGGACCGCTTGGACCCTCTGAGTGCTCTTTGGCGAGCTGGGAAAAATCCGTCTCGCCCTTTCTGGCGGTTGCTGCCAGATCCAGGGCCTTCTTCCTGGCATCCTCTCTTGCCTTCTCATCGTCACTTTCAGCGGATTTTATCAGGATGTGACTTGCTCTGACCTGCTCGGGTGTTTGGAAATTATCCGGATTCTGGTCGAAAAACTCTCTAGCCTCGGTTTCGGTTACATTTACCTTACTTGCGATAGTTTCCTCTACGAATTGCTGGATGGCGAATTGCTTTTCTATGTTCTTCCTGAGTGTTTCTTTATCATACCCCCTGTTTTTCATCTCCGCCTGGAACTCTTCGGCTGTGGGGTATTGGGATGAGATATCGGTCAGGGCTTTATCGATCTCTTCTTCTGAAGCAGCGAAACCCCCCTTAATTGCTTCCTGGTACAGCAGTTCACCGGTGATTAGCTGGTCCAGTACTCTGGAAGCGAAGTTGCCCATTAACTCATCAATCGGTGTTTGGGCCTGGCCCATTCCAAATGCTACATTTCGAACGGCTGTTTCCAGTTCGGCCATGGAGATAGCTGCTCCATTTACGATCGCCGCGGGAGCGCCATATTCTAAAGAAATCTCCTCTTTCGATCCTTTTTCACAGGATGTTATCGGGAGGATAAACAGAGATGCGATCAGCATTGATGCCAGTAATCGAGTGGTTTTCATTTAAACGTGTCCTTTCATATTTTTTGTTCATTATAATATTGTTAGGGTCGTAAAAAGTCCATTCATGGCTTTTTACTCCGCGGGAAGGGAAAAGCGTCGTTTTCCCTTCCCTCACGAATCCATAACTACATAAAGGTTATGGATTCGGGCGCCCATGCTCGGGCGCGATTGTAATGCGGTGCAAGTCATTGATTTGGGCGCCCCTCAATGGGCGCGTTGATGACTTCTTTTTAGACCACGCCCTGCGCACTACGCCCTGCGCACTCACCCGAAGGGTGTACCCTGATACGTATCAGGTGCTCCCGCGAAGGCGAAAGAGCTTTTACCGGAACCCAATTATTGATCACCATCAATCGAAGAGCCTGGACTTCGCAATGGGATATCTCCTGCCAAGACCGAAAGCTTTCCAGCTCACCTTGATTCCCGGTGCGGCCTGCTGCCTCTTGTATTCATTCCCCTCAACGCTGTTTAAGATCCGGGTGACCAGTTCCTTGTCGTATCCAGCAGCCACAAGCTCTTCGGGGGTCTTGTGATCCTCGATATAACCTTTGAGGATGGGGTCAAGGATGTCATAGGGTGGGAGGGAATCCGAGTCCTTCTGGCCTGGTTTCAATTCAGCTGAGGGTTCTTTTGTAATAATGCGGCGGGGGATGATCTCAACATCCCGGTTGATATGTTCTGAAAGCCTGTATACTTCTCCCTTGTAGAGATCTGATATTATCGCTAGCCCGCCGGACATGTCTCCGTACAAGGTGCAGTACCCGGTGGCCAGCTCAGATTTGTTACCCGTAGAAAGTACCAGATAGCCGAATCGGTTTGAGAGTGCCATCAGGATATTACCCCTTATCCTGGCCTGGATATTCTCTTCTGTAACGTCGGCTGGAAGCCCGTCAAGACCGTCTTTTAAGTCTTCGAGATATGTACTGTAGATACCTGATATAGGTATGGCTTTTGTTTCTATACCCAGGTTGGAGGCAAGGGAAAGTGCGTCCTCAATGCTTTCAGGTGCCGTATAGGGCGATTGCATGAGGACACCAAGAACATTCTTGGCACCGAGGGCTTCAACAGCCAGGACGGCTGTCAGGGCGGAATCGATCCCTCCGGAAAGTCCCAGCACAGCTGA
Organism: Pseudomonadota bacterium; assembly: GCA_030636965.1. Lineage (GTDB taxonomy): Bacteria > BMS3Abin14 > BMS3Abin14 > BMS3Abin14 > BMS3Abin14 > SZUA-178. The sequence goes on from DAOVVW010000030.1 coordinate 6,953, forward strand.
TGGAAAATCGCATTTCGCCGCATAGTCACGCAGTCCAGTAACAAGGGCCTTTAGAAGGGTGTCCAGATCATCAAGAGGGGGCGGATTTTCTACAGGTTTCGGCAGATCATCCAGGTCAACTGTAATCATCTGCTCCTCAAATCCCTCTGCAATAGCCACGATGTCACCGTTCTCATTGAGAACCATACTGCGGCCGTCGAATACAAGAGAATCGTTACCGCCAACCGTGTTTACGTAAAAGACCGGTACTTTATAGCGCCTGGCAATGTTCGAGAGCATCTGAAGTCGAAGGTTGCCCTTGCCCTGGCTGTAGGGAGAAGCAGCGATGTTGATCAGGGGGGAGGGTGTTATTGCCATGTAATCCTCCACCGGATCCGTACGGTACAGGCGTTCCCTCCAGAAAGTTTTGTCGTTCCAGACATCTTCGCAGATCGAGATGCAGAACTGCTTATCGGCTATTGTAACCTGTGTTAGCCGATCTCCCGGCTCTAAATTTCTGCTTTCCTCGAAAACATCATACGTGGGAAGCAGGATCTTCCTGTGAATGGCTTTTATGCGGCCCCGATGTATCACTACTGAAGCGTTGTGGAAGTCTTTACCCTCACCGGGCTTGTCGATGGGAACTATCGTACCGATTATCAGAGTGGTCTCCAGGTGCTCAGTTCGGATCAGGAGGTCCGTCAAGGACTCGGCTGCCATGTCCGTAAAGGGCAAGATATCCATGAGATCGGGGCAAGCACGTGGCTTCTGGTGGTGGTGGGGGAATATGGCAAGTGCAGCTCCAGCGTTACCAGCCTGTTCAGCGCCTG
>DAOVVW010000018.1 GCA_030636965.1 Pseudomonadota bacterium
AAAGGAGAGATGTCCGAGTGGCTGAAGGAGCGCGCTTGGAAAGCGCGTATACGCTCACAAGGTGTATCGAGGGTTCGAATCCCTCTCTCTCCGCCATTTCAAAACAGGATTGCCGGTCAAGCTTTCCGGCAGCTTACTTATGGGTTGATGGCCAGGCTCTGCACGACGCCGGTTCCCGAATTCCGCCAGGTCCGGAAGGAAGCAACGGTAGGGCTTGCCGGCGGGTGTCGCAGATTCCCTGGCCCTCATCCCTCCCGAACGTACGGCATTTTGCTCTTATATAGCGGAGATCCGGCACAGCATTCATACCAGGGGAAAAGGCCCTAATGGCATATCTAGTGCTCGCAAGGAAATACAGGCCGGGCTCCTTTAAAGAGGTAGTCGGCCAGGAGCATGTGACCAGGACGCTTATGAATGCCATCAAGGCAGGACGCCTGGGACACGCATTCCTTTTTTCCGGGATCAGAGGTGTAGGAAAGACCTCGGTAGCCCGCATACTCGCAAAGACACTCAACTGTGAGGATTCCTCAACTATTGAGGAGCCGTGCGGCAGATGTCCTTCCTGTCTTGATGTAACTGAAGGTAAAAGCCTGGATGTCATGGAAATTGACGGTGCCTCTCACCGGAGGATCGATGACATCCGGGAGCTGAGGGAATCAGTTCTTTATGCACCCGGCCAGGGTCGCCACAAGGTTTACATCATTGATGAAGTTCACATGCTCACTACCGAGGCATTTAATGCGCTCTTAAAGACCCTGGAAGAACCCCCCCAACGGGTTATATTCATTCTTGCCACAACTGAGCCCCACAAAGTTCCAGTGACAATACAATCACGGTGCCAGAAGTATGATTTCAGGAGAATCCCATCCCTGACGATGGCCGAACATCTCGAGGAGATCTGTGGCAAGGAGGGAATAACTATTTCAAGTGACAGTCTCCGGAGGCTGGCTATCGCGGCAGAAGGCAGCCTTCGTGATTCACAGAGCATGCTGGACCAGGTTGTGTCCTATTCCGGTGAAGAGGTTTCTGATGATGATGTAAACGTCATTTTAGGAACACTCGACCGCGGAATGCTATTAAAGATCCTGGAAGCGACGACCGGCGGGCTGTCCGGAGATTCACTGAGGCTTGCCGGAGAAATGATTGATAAGGGTGCCGAGTCGCTGAGGATCGCGTTGGATATGATCTCGCTCCTCAGGGCACTGATGATTCTCGTGGAGGTTGGGGAGTATTAAGGTGTAATTGACAAGAATGAAGGTGAGATAGATCAATTTAATGAAATGGCAGCTGGTATTAGTCCTGAAATCCTGAGAATCCAGTTTGCCGTCATGTCAAGAGCAGAAGAGAGAATGAGAAGATCACCCCAGCCCAGGTTTCATCTGGAGCTCGCTCTCGTTCATATGTCACGTGCGGATGAGATCGTGCCCGTGACGGGGCAGGGTTCCCCAGTTGCGAAGCCCGGTGTCACAACCGGGGGCAAGGCGCGGATTGAGCAGTCACCGGCCAGGAGCGTAGATACTGGACCCTCCACGGGTTCAGCCCCGGCTTTTGCTGCTATTGCGACACAGGAGGAGACGTGGGATGAGCTGGTCTCCTTTATAACAGCAGCGTCGCCCAGCATCGGGAGCATGTTGGAGCAGCTGGTCTGCATAAAACTTGGGGGTGAAGAACTTGTCATAGGCGGGAAAAAGGGAGAGCTGTATCTGGACATCCTGAGCGAGAAAGAGAAGGTGGGGGAGCTGGAAGCCCTTCTCAATGAGTTCTTCGTCCGGAAAATGAGGGTGAGATTCAAGGAGCTTAACGACGAGGAAAGGCTTCAGAATCACACAATCGTTGAAAAAAAGGACAGACAAGAGTCCGACCTTGCAAGGAAGATCAGGAAGGAAACTGTGGAACATAAGGCTGTAAAGGCTGCGATGGAAATATTCCAGGGCGAAATGGAGGGGATAAGGGTGCTTTCCCAGAAGGTGGGAGCTGACATAAAAATAGAGGAAAAAGAGGAGGATGTATGAAAAATCTGGGCGACCTGATGAAAAAAGCCCAGCAGATGAAGGCCAACCTGGACAAAGTTCAGGCAGAACTCGCAGAAAAAGAGGTTGAAGCATCTGCAGGCGGAGGTATGGTGACGGCAACGGTTACCGGAAATCAGGAGATCGTTTCGCTGAAGATAGCGCCGGAAGCTGTTGACCCTGACGATGTGGAAATGCTCGAAGACCTGGTTCGGGCAGCCGTAAACGAAGCCATAAAGAAAAGCAGGGAGATGATGTCCGAGGAAATGGCTAAAATAACCGGAGGACTTCCTCTGCCGGGTATATTCTAGATCGGCATGCGCTACCCGCCTTCCCTTATTAAACTCGTCGAGGAGCTCAAAAAGCTGCCCGGCATAGGCCCGATAAACGCCCAGAGGCTCGCGTTTTTCCTGCTTCGTGCTCCAAATGAGCGAGCCGAGTCCCTGGCAGCGGCAATGACGGAGATGAAAAGAGTTATTGTCAACTGCTCGCGCTGCTTTAACCTGTCCGAAAAGGAATTGTGCGAGATCTGCAGCAACCCTGACAGGGACAGTGAAATCATGTGTGTTGTACAATTACCACAGGACCTCTTTGCGATAGAGAGTACAGGCCAGTTCAGGGGAACATACCATGTTCTTGCAGGGGCGCTGTCCCCCATGAGAGGAGTGGGTCCGGAGGACATAAGAATTGGTGAGCTTGTAGACAGGATAAAAAAAGAGGGGACAAAAGAGTTGATCGTTGCCACGAACCTGGATGTGGAAGGTGAGGCAACTGCTTCTTATATTGCCGGACTGGTGAAATCCGAAGGAGTGAAAGTAACCAGGATCGCCAGGGGGATACCCATAGGCGGGAGCCTGGAACATGCTGACACTGTCACGATAGGCCTGTCGATAGATGGCCGCCAAGAGTTGTAAACCCTTGATACTTACGTATTTTTCTTGTATACAAATTAAGATATACTCATTAAGAGAGCTTTGGGGAGCGGAATTTCACTACCGTTAAATTAATGGACTGATTGAGGTTGTAAGGTATGTTGCCCAACCTTGTGCTTTATGAAGAGGAATATAAACTAGTAACGGAGGTGATTCTCCGTCTTGTTTCAGAAGCCAATGCCAAAGTCGTCTTTCTGGTGGACAAAAACGGACAGCTTATATCCAGCTCCGGAACCACTGAGGGCATAGATACTACTTCCCTGGCTTCACTCACAGCCGGCAATATAGCTGCCACTGGCGGGCTGGCAAAGCTTATAGGTGAAAAGGAATTTACCATCCTCTTCCACGAAGGGGAGAAAGATAATATACATATATCCATTATCGATCACAGGGTTATCCTTGTGGTGATTTTCGATGAGAAAAGCTCTCTCGGGCTGGTTAGGCTCAGGGTCAAGAAGGTCGGAATCGAACTGGAGAGGATTTTCAAGAATATAAACAAGAAAACGAAGGAAGCGAGCTCAGGGTTGGGTGTGGATTCACCCTTTGCTGAAATTACCGACGACGACATCGAGAACCTGTTCAGTTAAAGGAGTATCTGCCGAATAATGTCCTTCATCAATTATTCATCAAGGGAGATCAACTGCAAGATCGTTTACTATGGTCCCGGACTGTGTGGAAAGACAACGAATCTGCAGTTCATTTACAGGAAAACCAATCCCCAGGCCAGGGGCAAGATGATCAGCCTGGCAACCGAGACGGACAGGACCTTGTTTTTCGATTTCCTCCCCCTTTCCCTGGGTGACATAAGGGGCTTCAAGACGAGATTTCATCTCTATACCGTACCCGGCCAGGTTTTCTACGATGCCAGCCGAAAGCTGATACTAAAAGGTGTGGACGGAGTCGTTTTCGTGGCGGACAGCCAGATGGAGCGGATGGAGGCAAATATAGAGAGTTACGAAAACCTCAGGATCAACCTGAAGGAGCAGGGCTACGATCTGGACAAGCTCCCCCTCGTCCTTCAATGGAACAAGAGAGACCTTCCAAATGTCATAAACACCGAAGAACTACATAAAGCCTTAAACTCCCGCAACGTTCCCGCCTTTGAAGCAGTCGCCCCTGAGGGTATTGGTGTTTTCGAGACTCTGAAAGCTATTGCCAAGTTGGTGTTGATCGAACTTAAAAGGGGCACTTCGGGCTAATAATCCCTGATGGGATTAAACCTGGTTCCATATTCCAAGTTCCAAGCTGAGTTAAACCAGGATCTAAAATCCAAGACACAATACTCTAGTTGCACAATTTGGAGCCTTTTGAGTAAGGGTGTTATATTAAGTTAATGTATGGGGAAGGCATTAATAAAAGGGTGGGTATGAGTGACAAAAAACCGAAAAAGCTGTTCGGAAATATCTCTGAAAAGGTCCAAAAGATAAAAGAAGACCTGAAGAGCGAATCTGTGGGGCAAAATCTCGAAAAGCCGGTGGATTGCTGTAATCCGCCTGATAAATTCAGATATAAGACCGAGCAGGAAGAAAAACCAGGATCATCCTGACCGGGAAGTTGTCCTGATAATGAGAAGGGGCCAGCAAGGTTTGCCGGCCCCTTTTTTTATGATTATTTCAATTATCTATCTGGGTGGGACAATAAAGTGGCTATAGAGTCAGGGAATAAGTTAATATATCAACCGTTTCACTATCCGATAGGCCCCTCTCCACTATCATAGATGGCATCGCAGATCCGGGGTGGCCAATCCTGATCTTGTGAAGCGACTCCTGGGGGTTGTCGTTGGCGAGCCAGCCGACGCCCTGGACACCGTTTTTATCGCCCTTGAAATCCAATTTATTTCCGTCTTCACCGTGACACCTTGAGCAGTTTGAGTCAAATAAGGTTTTGCCCCTCGATACGCTTCCTTTAGCTTTCCCGTCAGGGCCAAGGGCTGTCGTAATGTCGAGCTGGCCTTCTTTGATAAACTTAGCCAGGGCCCATATGTCGCCGCTGTCTGTCAGGTGCTTGGAGAAGTTGTGTTTAGCGTCTGTGTCTGTCAGAGCGCTGTAAAGCTCTTCAGGGCTCTTTGTCCTGGAATCGTAAAGTCCCTTTATTCCTGTATAGTGGGACCCCTTGCTGTAGCGGCCATCCTTCCCGATGTAATCCCAGCCGTGGCACTCTTTACATCTGAACGTATCGCCGCCCTTTTTCTTGCCCAACGCCGGATAGAGGGGGTGGTTCCCGGCAGTTTCAAGGTTCCTCACCTTGGCCCATTTATCATAGAGTAACCCCCCAAGCTTGAGATCTGCTTTTGCGTATGCACCATCGCTGTCTCCGGACTGGCTTCCATCGGTGGCGCAGCTTGCGATTAGAACAAGAGACAAAATTGATACTGCAACCACAATTGTGCGAAACAAGATTTTCTTCATCGATAATCTCCTGAAGTTAGCAGTAAATCTGCTGCTGGGCTTCAGCGCCAGACTCTGCAGGGTCCTTTGGTCTGTCTGAGATCTGCTGTCGTGTAGTAATCGGTTTTCTTTCGGGCGTTAACTGTGGAGGTAGCGCATCCTGATAGAGTAACCAGAGATCCGATCATTGCCAGCACGACAGCAAGGCTTAAACAGGTTATTTTTCATTGAGCCCCTCCCGGGGAAACACTTAACCTTCTCCCAGAATCTCGGGGGCAGAGGTTCCCCGGCACATGTAAAAGATGTTCAAGCCAATATATAAGATATATGACAAAATCAACTATTATTTTTATGTGTGCTGTCTTGGTGATATGTAGCTGCTTCCTATCTACCTGTTATGATAAATTTTTCAGCAGCTACTATCAGAATAGCATAAAATAGAATCGTTGTTACTTAGTTACAGATTTATACTAGCCGTGAGTTGAAAAGTAACCTCACGGCAGACATTACGTTAACTTCTGTCTTGGGATGAAACCAGGACTATCTGAAGATCCATAACGTTTGTCAGGGTGGGGCCGGTTATAAACAGGTCGCCTGTGGCAGAAAAGAAGCCGTAGGCGTCGTTGTTTGCCAAATACTCATCAGGGGCAAGACCCAGTTCTCTGGCTCTTCCGGCTGTATGGCCGTCCACTATGGCGCCTGCGGCGTCCGTAGGGCCATCTATACCGTCTGTCCCCGCCGAAAGGACAACCACCCCGTTGAGCCCGTCCAGGCCGGGGATCGCTGCCAGGGCGAACTCCTGGTTTCGGCCTCCCATGCCCATACCCCTTATTGTTACAGTAGTTTCGCCGCCGGAAATGAGACAGGCTGGTGGATGCAAAGGATACCCCACAGAATGGATATCCCTGATCTTGTCAACGTGGTCGATCGCCGCATCCCTCGCTTCCCCTGTCACAGGGTATGGGAGGATGCTGGTATTGTATCCAAGCGATGTTGCCTTTCTGTGTGCTTCTGCGAGGGCCATGTCGTTATTGCCCACTAGTATATTGAAAGTGCCGGCAAGCTCCTCTGAATCCTCCTTGAGTGTTTCGGGAATAGCCCCGTTAACACCCTGAATGAGTAGGTCCAGAACAGTACCGGGGACTCTTTCCCTCATTTCGTATCGGTTTAAAACCTCCATGGCTTCCTGAAAGGTGGAGGGATCAGGTACGGTAGGTCCTGATGCGATGACATCCAGTGGATCACCCACCACATCAGACATGATCAGCGTAAGAAGACGCGCAGGATAAACTACCCTGGCAAGACCGCCGCCTTTGATGAGCGATAGATGTTTTCGGACGATGTTTATCTCCTCAATTGAAGCACCACTTGCCATCAGCAGGCCGGTAGTTTCACCCTTGTCCTCCAGAGTTACGGGATCCCTTGGACACGGCAGGATGGCTGACCCTCCTCCCGACAGGAGACATATGACCAGGTCCTTTTCTGACGCGCCATCAGCCAGCTCCAGGATCCTCAAAGAGGCCTCCAGCCCCTTTTCATCAGGAACAGGATGACCTGCCTCCAGTATCACTGTGCTCGTTACCGGGAAAAGGTGGCCGTACTTAACGGCTACTATCCCTACGGATATTCTGTCTTCGAGAACCTGCTCAACAGCAGCTGCCATGGGAGCTGCTGCTTTTCCTGCGCCGACCAAAAGGACTCTGCCCTCAGGGTGAAGTTCAATGTGCTCATCTCCCGCGAGGATGGTGTTGCCTTTCAATGAAAGATGGTCCAGGATCGCTTTTTCCGGGTCCACGGCTGACAAAGCTGCCATGAAAATGGCAATGGCGTCTTGGCGAAGCCTGTGTTCTGTTGTCATTTTCACTTTCCTTACGAGTCGCTGTTATTGACGCAAAAAGTCCGTGAGCGGCTTTTTGCTCCTCACGGATCAAAGTTTTGCTACGCAAGCCGTTGATCCGGGCGCCCATGCTCGGGTGCGATGATAATGAATTGCGGTGTAAGTCATTGATTCGGGCGCCCCCAGTGGGCGCGGTGATTTATTCTTTTTTCAGAACCATTACCTTGAAAACCTCCCCCATTCCGCTTTCATCGTGGAGGAGGTTCTTGACGGTAAGCCACTCTTTTGTAGCGTCCAGGTCGCCCTCCCTTCCCTCCAGTTGTTTTGCCAAAAGATCCAGGATTCCTGACCGGATAAGAAATGACGACTGGGTCGTGTAGTTGTTTACAGTAAAACCTGCTTCCATTGCCCACTCCCTCAGGAGGGTGAAGTTAACGTGGGCTGTAATATCCATCTGACCAGGATTAGAGAGTGGGTCATTTACTATACGGTGCTCTCTGTAGCAGCGTAGAGTGCCCTCGCTTCTCCAGGGAACGCTCAATGCCTCCACTGTCTCGCCATAATCCAGGATCAGGAAAAATCCTCTTTTGAGTTTTTCAGCTACTTTGAAAAGCCAGGTTCTCCCTTCAGGTGCGTATTCGAACCGGTGACCTGATGGAAATTTACTCAACATTTTCTCCACCACAGGATCAAGGGAGTTCGGTCTTACAGGGGCCATTACTTTTTCCAGACTATGGCCGTTGTAATCCACATGGATTTCAAGGAGTTTGTTTTCAGCTCTTTCGAGCAGGCGAAGGGGGAGAGCGTCGAAAAATTCATTTGCTACTACAACGCCTGAGAACCGGGAAAGGTTCTCCCAGTCTTCCGGTCCGAAGACGGAAACGTTAAATTCACTCAGTCGCTCAAGAAGGGCATTTCGTCCGCCGGAACTTGTTTCTACCAGGATCACACCGGTCGGTCTGTCTTTAATAGTCCAGGTGGAAAGAATGTCCTCTGCAAGCTGACCATTCCCGGGGCCCAACTCGAGAAACGTTGGAGAGTCCACCTTTATTTCTCTAATGCTTTTTTCCAGCCAGCTGGCCAGGGTTCTGCCGAAGATTGAATGGACATGAGGAGCAGTGAAAAAATCGCCCTCTTTACCCGTTCGGGTTCCAGGCTTCTGATAGTAGCCCATGGAACTGTGGTACAGGCAGATCTCCATATAGCGGGAAAATGGTATAGGGCCTTTTGTGTCTATTTCTGCCTTAATGAATTCGAGAAGGTCATTTTTTTCCGTTGTCATACCAATTGAGATTGCCGTATCAGGTTATTAGTTGCAAGTTGATATTGATTAGTAGTTAGTTGTTAGTTGTTGGTTGATAGTAAGGGAATTATCTATAAGGTATTTCTTAAACGAACAACTAACCACCAACAACCAACAACTTGACTGCGATAGAAATACAGCATCACTGAAACAAACGACTCTAAATAATAAATGAAGGGTAAATAAACCAAAGAGACATTGACAGCCCTTGATGCTGTAACAGATAATACTTTGTTCAGTATTCAATTCTCAAATCACACATGACACAGGGGGAAGGTAGAAATGAGCGAGATCGTTGACATCATTGCAAGGCAGATCCTGGATTCAAGGGGTAATCCCACAATAGAGGTTGACGCGTTCCTGGAAAGTGGTGCTTTCGGTCGGGCAGCTGTGCCCTCTGGTGCCTCCACCGGGAAACTGGAAGCTCTCGAACTGCGAGACGGAGACAAAAAAAGGTACCTGGGAAAGGGAGTACTGAAGGCAGTGGAGGCCGTCAACGACAAGATAGCTCCCGCACTCATCGCTTATGAATCGCTGGTACAGGCCGAAATAGATCAGGTTATGATTGAGCTCGACGGCACGGAGAACAAGAAAGAGCTGGGTGCAAATTCCATTCTCGGCGTTTCAATGGCTGTGGCAAGGGCCTCCGCGGAAGAGCTCGGTGTCCCACTTTACCGTTATATAGGGGGACTTTCGGCGAATATTCTTCCTGTACCCCAGTTTAATATTATCAACGGAGGGGTGCACGCCGACAGCGGTCTCGATATACAGGAATTCATGAT
>DAOVVW010000180.1 GCA_030636965.1 Pseudomonadota bacterium
AAGGGCCTGTATGCTACAACATCCAGGAGCATTCCCAGTATGGCACACATAACGATCGTTACGGGAAATGCGACCCAGAAATTCATTCCCATAGATGAAACCATGGTGAAAGACAGGAAAGCTCCCATCATATAAACTTCGCCGTGGGCGAAGTTTATCAGCTGGATAACTCCGTATACCATCGTATAGCCAACCGCTATCAGGGCATAGACCGAGCCCAGGGTAATTCCGTTTACCAGCTGCTGCCCGAATAATGAAAAGTCGCCTAGGAATGATTCGAACAATTGTCCGCCTATCTTGTGATGTTGGCCGCTGAAATTAGAACATGGGTTTTTGGATCATTAGATCATTAGAAATTAGAGCATTGGGAATGAAAAATCGATATTTTGTAATGTCAGTGTATCTAATGCTCTAATATCTAATGTTCTAATGTCTCACAACTAACTATAACCCACATCAAACAAAAAAAGGGCAGGCCGAGGATAACCCCCACCTGCCCGGTGGATACAGACTTTAAGTGTTCACTGTCAAATTGCAGTACTACTCTGTGAGCTGCTTCTCGGCACTTACCCACTTTCCACCCTTGATGGTCTTGATGAAAGCAGGCTTCAGGCAGTCACCGTTCTCATCAAAATAGGTGGCACCGGTTACTCCCATGTACGCCTTCTCAGGAGTGTTCAGACTTGCAAGATAGTCACGGATCTTCACGCGGTCCTGGCCGGCGTTAGCGATTGCGTCAGCTGCCATTCTCACAGCGTCATAAGTGTTGGCTGCAAACCAGTTGGGCTCCTTGTCATACTTGGCAGTGTAGGCTTTGATGAACGACTGCGCGTCAGGTCCGGCTCTGTCGGGAAGGAACGGGCTGGTCACAAAGAGGCCTTCAGCAGCAGGATTCTCCAGCAGGAGATTGTCATCCAGACCGTCAGCGCCGAAATACTCAACCTTTATTCCGAGCTTGGCTGCCTGCGCGACTATAAGTGTAGCCTGAGGCGCATAGCCTGGAATGAAAATGGCGTCAGGCTTCATTGCGCGGAACTTGGTAAGAGACGATGTGAAGTCAGTGGTGTCCGACGTGTAAGATTCCTGACCCACGATATTTGTACCCTGATTAGCGGCTTCAGCAACAAATGCATCCTTGAGACCGATGGAGTAGTCGTTCGTCTCGAAGAAGATGGCCACTTTATCGTGGTTCTTGACCTTCTTCGAATATCGGGCAAGGAAGGTGCCCTGGAAATCATCCTTGTAAACATTCCTGAAGTAGAAGGGGCTCATCTTTCCGATCTTCACGTTGGTGCTGGCAGGGGAGATCGCCGGCATGCTCGCTTCCTTGTAGATGGGAAGCGCCGCCATCGTAGAGGAACTGCAAAGGTGGCCAACAACGATATACATTCCGGAATCACCGGCAAATTTCGTTGCTACGTTGGCTGCTTCCTTCGGATCGCAAAGATCGTCACCCAGTACGATCTCAACGTTTTTCCCGGCTATTCCACCGGCTGCGTTGATGTCCTCAGCCGCCAGGAACGCTCCGTTCTTTACACCCTCACCGAATGAAGCCAGCTGTCCCGTAAAGGGAGATGCAACTGGTATCTTTATGGTCTCGGCAGGCGGGGCCGCCTTCTGGGTACATCCAATGACAAGGAAGGATATACAGACCATAATAATAGTAAGTCCACTGATAACCGTACTTCTCCTCATAACGAACTCCTTTCCTGATAAACGGACAGTTTCATTTGTAAGTTTACAGCTTTTGAAATGTCTATCCCCACACCGAGTTTAGAACTAAAAAATAACACTACTGAATTATTCCGTCACTATCAATAAAAAATTATGCGCTGTGGTCATAGTTTCTGGTTTCTAGCAAACAATTAACCATCAAAAAGTGCCCCCTCCCCTTAAGTTCCCCTCCCGCCAGCCGCCTTCGCGTAAAGCTTCGTCGCGCCAAGAGGGAGGGGATGACACTTCGACACATCGATACCTATCACGTGGTCCCACATAGCCAATTTATCACTCACAATATTCAGGCAATCAACATCAAATCAGTAATACACACATTCAAGGGTAAGACCCTGGGGGGGAGCCTTTTTGGGCGCATCCTTTCTTGTTTTTGCCTCCAATAAAGTCTTTATGTCCTCAGGAGACATCCTGCCCACTCCCACCCACGTAAGCGCACCAACAATATTTCTTACCATGTATTTCAAAAATCCATTAGCCTCAAAAGCCATCGTTATCAGGTCCCCTTCTCTTGAGATAGAGAGCTCTTTAAGATCCCTGACCGTTGTCTTGTTATCACCGGTAGATTTGAAGGAGGCAAAGTCCTTTTTTCCTATAAGATAGCCGGCACCCTTCACCATTGCATCCAGGTCAAGGGGGTGTCTGAGGTGCCACACCCTGTTTCTGTCCAAAGCAGTAGGGTTCTGTCTGTTGAGTATCTGATATGTGTATTTCTTTCCAATGGCTCTGAACTGCGCGTGGAAACCCTCTGGCGCATGAATGCACTCCAGGATCCTGACATCTTCCGGCAGAATGCTGTTTAATCCCATCCTGATGTTATCGGTGGGGATGTTCTTGGGTACATCGCAGTGCGCAACCTGTCCCAGGGCATGTACACCGGCATCTGTTCTTCCTGATCCGATTATCCTCACAGGTTCGGCCATCATCTGACCCATGGCATCCTCGAGCGCACCCTGCACTGTAAGTACATTTGGCTGGATCTGCCATCCGTGGAATCTGGTTCCGTCATATTCGATCTTTAGCAGCAGCCTCATAAAATAATCCATTTTCGGTCCCAGGTTAGCCAGCCTTTGGCTGGCGTCCAGCGGCCAATGTCCAACGCCCAACGTGTTTAAAGAATGCTCTGACCGTTCGGCAGGCTCACGGTCCTGAGCAAAGTCGAAGGATTTCTAATGCTCTAATGTTCTACTTCTATACCTCGACACCTCGACACTTCGTTACCTCGATACCTATCATGTGCTCCCTCGCGGAGTAAAAAGCCATGGATGGACTTTTTACGATCCTAACAAAACCTGCCCAATTCCGACAGCGATGATCCAGATAAGTACTGCCACGGTGGCAGAAGTTTCTCTAGCGGTCCATATCAGCACTTTCATACTGGTCCTTTTCCTGCCGGGCACATACCCTCTGGATTCGAGGGCAATGGCTAGATCATCAGCCCTTCTGAATATGCCGGTGAATACCGGCAGAAGCACCGACAGAAGCGTGTTAGCCCTCCTCTTAGGCCCACCCCTGGAAAAATCCGCTCCCCTTGCCTTCTGTGCCTTCCAGACCTTCTGAGTTTCATCGAAAAGCACCGGGATGAACCTTATCGCTATCATCATCATGAGTGCAAAGTCCTGAACCGGGAAACGCAGCTTTTCCAGCGGTGACAGGATCGTTTCCATACCCCGTGTGATCTCCAAAGGTGTTGTTGTATGGGTAAGCAGTGCAGACAGGCCAACCACAACCAGGAGACGCCACGAAACGACACCTCCTCTGTGGATTCCCTCATATGTTATTGTGATAAACCCGAAAAGGGGGTCATCCGTGATCGGGGTTCCCGAGGTAAAGAAAAGATGCAGGACCGCCGTGAACAGAAAAAGCCAGAAGAAAAAACGCAGACTTCTAAGGAAATACTTGAGTGGTATCTTCGAGAGTCTTACGACTGCGAGAACAGCCATTGTATGCAGAGCAACTGACAGGAGAGATGAGAGAAGAAATGTCGCCCCCATGAGAACAGACATGGAGGCGATCTTGAATCTGGGATCCAGATTGTGAACGGTTGAATCGATGGGCAGATAGTTGCCCAGAGTGATGTCCTGTAGCCATCTCATTTCTTTTGCCTACATAGGGCAGAATAGAGCATTAGAACATTAGA
>DAOVVW010000204.1 GCA_030636965.1 Pseudomonadota bacterium
ACCCGTTTTCTCGGCCACTTCCAGTATCTTGTCTATTACCAGATAGCTCTCGGCCGAGGGTGGAGGACCGACACAGTACGCTTCATCCGCACATCGCACGTGCAGTGAATTCCTGTCGGCCTCCGAGTAGATAGCAACAGTGGGTATCTCCAGCTCTCTGCATGCCCGGATGAGCCTCACAGCTATCTCACCCCTGTTGGCTATAAGTACTTTTTTAAACATTTACTAAACCTCCTGAGGAGTTTTTTCTCTTGTTCAATGTTCAGCGTTCAAGGTTCAACGTTGAACTTTGAACGTTAAACGTGGAACCAGATCGCCTTTAATTACAAGGGTATATTCCCATGCTTCTTCGGCGGATTGCTGTCCCTCTTGGTCATGGACATCTCAAGGGCCCTTATCAGGCGAGGTCTTGTCTGCTGCGGCATTATTACCTCATCCACGTAGCCAAGTTCCGCCGCCTTGTATGGATTGGAGAACTTGTCTCTGAAATCGGCCACAAGCTCATCTTTTCTGGTTACTGGATCGTCCGACTCCTTGAGCTCGTTCCTGAAGATGATATTCACCGCACCATCCGGTCCCATAACAGCTATTTCCGATGTGGGATAAGCGAAGTTAAAGTCCGCTCGAATGTGTTTTGAATTCATCACACAATAGGCACCGCCATATGATTTTCTTGTGATAACAGTAAGCTTGGGAACCGTTGCTTCACAGAAGGCGTAAAGCAGCTTGGCTCCGTGCTTTATGATGCCACCGTACTCCTGGTCCAGGCCCGGCAGAAAGCCCGGCACATCCTCGAAAACGATCAAAGGGATGTTGAAGGCATCGCAGAACCGCACGAACCTGCCGCCCTTGATGGAGGCATCAATATCCAGGACACCCGCCAGGTGAGCGGGCTGATTGGCGACAACTCCGACTGAGTGTCCTCCGAGGCGCATGAAACCGATTATAATATTCGGGGCGAAGTGCTCCTGAACCTCAAAGAAATACCGGTCGTACGCAACGGAGTTGATTATCTCTTTAATGTCGTAGGGCTTGTTGGGGTTGTCGGGGACAACTTCGTTGAGGGCTTCGTCCTCCCTGAGCGGATCATCATCCGTTGGCTCATATGGTGGGTCATCGGCGTTGTTCTGCGGTATGAATGAAAGGAGCTCTCGAACCATACCCAAAGACTCCTTCTCGTCCTCACCTGCAAGGTGGCACACGCCGCTTTTAGTGGAATGTGCTATTGCACCGCCGAGTTCCTCTTTCGTGACATCTTCATGGGTAACTGCCTTGATGACTTCCGGTCCGGTAATAAACATATAACTCGTTTTCTTTACCATGATAATGAAGTCCGTGATCGCCGGACTGTATACGGCACCGCCCGCACAGGGGCCCATGATCACCGAGATCTGGGGGATAACACCTGATGCAAGAGTATTTCTCAGGAAGATATCGGCATAGCCGCCAAGACTGACTACCCCCTCCTGTATTCTTGCCCCGCCGGAGTCGTTGAGCCCGATCAGTGGAACGCCGTGTTTCATAGCCAAATCCATGATCTTTACCACCTTCTCGGCGTAGGCCCCCGAAAGAGACCCTCCGAAAATGGTGAAATCCTGGGCGAAGATGTAGATCTTACGGCCATTGATGGTACCGAATCCCGTCACCACGCCGTCCCCGGGTATCTTCTGCTTTTCCATTCCGAAGTCGGTACACCTGTGGGTAACAAACTTATCCATCTCTATGAAGCTGCCCTCGTCAAGGAGCAGATTGATCCGTTCCCTTGCCGTGAGTTTGCCCGATTCATGCTGCTTTGCTATACGCTTTTCACCACCGCCTAGCTCAGCCTGGGCATTTAGCTTCTCGAGCCTCTCGAACATATCCTTCAATGACATATTGAGCCTCCGTTCAGGCAGTTTGGAATAAAAACAATTTCGGTCGGGAAAAGAACGGTCAGTATATAAAATTGCACGCCCAACAGCAATGGTGTATAGCCCGGTCCCAAGTCCCAGGACCCTGGTCCCTGGTAAAACAGGTTGAAGGTTGTTAGTTGAAAGTTAAGGTTAGAAATAGATTTCCATCAGGAGACCAGAGATGGCGGACTAAGTGGAGACCAAACGATTAAGTTCTGGCCTCCAAATTGAAACCAAGGCTCGCCAGAGTGCAGTAGATGCAAGGCAGCAGGTCCGAGGTAACCGGAAGCGTATATGGATATACGCTGAGGATTGCCGAGGACCGATAACGAAGCAGATGCTGTGCTATGGCAGCCGCATAAGCCAAAAACCAGATCTATACATAGTCCTGACCTTTGATGAACTCATACCCCTTCCAGAAAGCCTCAACATTCAAATCCTGCCCCCTGTCAAGACACCCCCTTATAGTCCCCACCGCACTTTCAGTTTCCACGATTCCGGACACTCCCACGAGACTTCCCAGCATCACCATATTAAGGGCCTGCAGATGCCCGGCTTTTTTGGCCAATTCTCCAGCGGGGACGAAGACGCAGCGTGTTTCGGTCTCATTAAAGAGTTTCTCTATACTTTCCCTGTCCGGGTATTTCTCAGGATCCATTCTGGAATGGTAGGGCTGATGCGTTTCCTCACATATAATTGCAATCCCGCTACGTTTCATATATGGGATCGCATGGAGTATCTCGGCAAGTTCCAGTGAAATGATCACATCGGCACAGCCAAGGGAGATCTTGGGACAGATCCTGTCACCGGTGCGGATGTGGCTCCTTACGGACCCTCCAAGCTGTGCCAGGCCGGAGTGTACATAAAAGCTGGCGTTCATGCTTTCTGAAAGCATAGCCTTGGCCAGGATCTCGGAGAAGAAAATTATGCCCTGTCCGCCGATACCGGCGGCAACGACGTTAAATTCCAACCTTCCTCCTCCTCGTGGATAACCATTTCCTGCGAATCGCACCTTCCGGGCAGTAGTGACCGCAGAGGCCACAGCTCATACAGTAATCCCTCTCTATGTACACGTTGTCGCCATCACGGGCTATGGCCGGACATGCCAGGGCCTCAATACACGTCTGTTCACAACCTGAAAATCCGGTGCATTTCCCTGGTTTGACAACAACAGGAATGTCCAGCTCAGTGGGCTTTCGGGCAACACAGGGAGCCCTGAGGATCAGGACGTTAACGCCATCTGAGGTCAGAAGTTTTTTGAACGCCCGCACGGTGGGTTTGACCTTAAAAGGGTTCTGAACCCATACTCCCCTCACACCTAAACCGCTTACCACCTTCTCAATGGGCAGACCCGGCTCCTTGCCGTTCCTGGTCCCGGGATTTTCCTGATAGCCTGTCATGGACATCCAGTTATTATCCAGGATCACTATAGGCTGGTCCCTCCCCGATGCCACAGCATCAACTATCGGGGGAATGCCCGAGTGGAAGAAGGTACCGTCTCCCAGAACTGCAACCACAGGTTTGGCTATACCGGCCTCGGTAAACCCTGCCGCCAGCCCAATGCTGTTCCCCATGGAGACTTCAGTCCAGCAGATGTTTAACGGCTCGTTTATTCCCAGAATGGCACAGCCAATATCCCCCGCCACTGGTATCTGTGCCGGATC
>DAOVVW010000171.1 GCA_030636965.1 Pseudomonadota bacterium
GGACCCTTCCTCGAGAAGGTGGCGGCAGGTTACCACCTCTCCGGCATCGTTTACAAAAAATCCCGTCCCCTCTCTCAGAAAATGCCCTCTCCAGTCGTAAACGAAGATACTCACTACAGACCTTGAAAGGTCTTCTGGCTGGATAACTGGGTGTCTGTCCGCACTGGAGGTTACCGGTATTCCAGCGAGAATCGCCATGACACACAACAGAACTACGAGTCTGCTCGATCTCATCTCAGGCCTTCTCCAGGAAAAGAACATTTTTCGGCAGAGAAAATATTATATCCAACAGAATTTGCTGAAAATAAAGCAGCCTGTATAGTTATTTGAATTTTTCAGGAGCGGTACTGATCGACTGGATATTCCTGCAGGCTGTGCTTGCCCCTCATTTGCTTACGAGACCTTACCCCATTAAGACCTCTGTTAAAGTATAACACTGCTTTGCTTCCAATCAAGCGTCTTTCAGATAAAACCTTGTTTTCCCCATAAAATGAGAGCTTTTCTATACAGAACACATAAAATATAATCTTCCACTCCGGAAGGTTGGTAATTCCATGGGCATATTCAGAATAATTCAGCTGGGATCGAAAAAGAACACATGAGCAAAAACGTGAATTCAGAATTTGCTGAAAGGTCCCACCTTCTGCACAGAGGGGTTATCCTGGAGAGGTTAACCATTGCATGGAACATGGCAGAAGCACTGATTGCGATAGTAGCAGGTATCATGGCGGGAAGCATTGCCCTCGTCGGTTTTGGGCTGGACAGCACGATTGAAACTGTGTCGGCTGTAACTCTTTACAGAAGGCTCAAGGCCGAACTGGCAGGTGCCAGCGAGAAAGATGTTGAAAGACACGAACGGCGAGCCCTATTCATAGTGGGTACTACCTTCTTTGTACTCTCGGTCTATATCCTCTACGAAGCCGCTACAGTCCTTGTCAAGCGCATTCCCCCCGAAAGTTCCATTGTGGGTATCTGTCTTGCCACAGCCTCCCTCATCGTAATGCCGGCTCTTGCCTGGGCCAAGATAAAGGTGGGAACCGAACTTGGAAGCAGGGCCCTTATCGGGGATGCTAAGGAAACATTCGTCTGTGCGTATCTTTCTCTGGCCCTTCTTGTGGGCCTTGGATTGAATGCTCTTTTGGGGTGGTGGTGGGCTGATCCCGCAGCTGCTCTCATAATGCTTCCCTTTATAATCCATGAAGGCCGGGAGGCGCTGGAGGAGGCGCAGAGTAGTGACAGATAATCTGGTTTTAGGTTTCGAGTCTCGCGTTTCGGGTTTATAAAATGAATCAACTCGCAAATAAACTTCATGAAATGCTACTTTCATTTTTTGTCTCTTTTCAGTATTAAGATTAGATCATCGGTTAACGACCGGGAATTATTAATTCATATGTGGAGGATTTAATGACAGACATCAAGGAACCGAATCCCCTGGAGGAGCTTCGCAGGGCGGCAGAAGAAGGCGACAGCGACGCACAGAGTCAATTGGGCACAATGCTCGCAGCTGGTGAGGGAGTAGAGCAGGACCCCGAAGAGGCGTTAAGCTGGCTTACCAAGGCAGCCGAGCAGGGCAATCTGACTGCCGTATTCAACCTGGGAATCATCTACGAGAAGGGAATCGGAGTCACTCAGGATGACAATGAAGCTGTTTTCTGGTTTTGGCAAGCCGCTGAAA
This sequence comes from Pseudomonadota bacterium, assembly GCA_030636965.1. GTDB lineage: Bacteria > BMS3Abin14 > BMS3Abin14 > BMS3Abin14 > BMS3Abin14 > SZUA-178. The sequence goes on from DAOVVW010000171.1 coordinate 1,676, forward strand.
AGGAGGATGTGGGGGCCCGGATGAAGCTAGGCACCATGCTCATCAAGGATCTGGGCTTTTCCGACGGTTCCAGGGCTATCCAGGCCATAACTGCCTCCGCCGAATCCGGCCTGGCCTATGCGCAGGCTTTTCTGGGCAAACTCTACCTTGAAGGTGTGGGCTTTGACCAGGATTTCAAGTCAGCGGAAAAGTGGCTGCGTTCGGCTGCCGATCAGGGCGATGAAGGCGGGATGTTCAACCTGGCCGAGATGATGGTTGAGGACAGGACATCCATGACCTCCGAGGATGAGGCCGCGCAATGGTTCTATGATTTGGGCCAGAAGATGCTGGCCGAGGGAAACATGGTAAAAGCTTTCGATTGCCTTGTTTCCATAAAAAGGCTGAACCCGGAGAATTTTCTCGCCAGGAGGCTTGAAGATGACATCGAAAGGGCCAGCGAAACCCAACAACCGCCTAAACATTAGATCAAGTTGTTGGTTGTTAGTTGATAGTTGTTGGTTCATGCATATATTTCATAAGACAGTATAGATTTAGAATGTAGATGATTTTATTACTAACAACTAACCACCAACAACTAACAACTACGCACATTCTAACTGCTTTAAGCAGCTAGAATGTGCAGATACCCGACCATTCCTGAAAGCGGTACAGGGCTGTCTTCCATAGCCGTGCAAATCCCTTCACTTCCCATGCATCATAGGGCAGGGTGTAGTTTATCCCGTCTGCGTTACTCCAGGCTTTATCGAAATAGTTATTGAACTTCCCATTTACGACCGGAGCGTTCCTTACCACAACATTTGCCTCAAGATTGTAATTTCTCAGGTTTCTCCTTGTCCAGTTCGCCGACCCGGTCATGAAGATATGTTTTTTCTTTTTCCCGTTTGTAATGGAGATCGCCTTTGTATGAAACTGCTCGCCGTGAGTGTCGGCCCACCGGATCATGATATCAGTCGTTTCAGCGTATTCCACAAGTTCAGCGGCAACAGTTCGGTTTGGAATGCCGATCTTCTCCCTGCCGAAAGCATCCTTGTTGGCATCCAGTATCATGCGGACAGACGCCCCTCTGCCCAGAGCATCCTTGATTGAGCTTACAATCTTGCGATCCGACAGATAGAAGAGGGCAATTCTTATCTCGTCCCCTCTTCCGGAAACATCAAGCAACTCCGAGAGCCTGGCAGCAATGGCAGACTCTGTGTGCCACTCCGCAAAAGTGTTTCCATGTTTGCTTCCGGTATCTCCCTGAGCAGCGGCCGCTTCTCTTATGCTGTGCAATATCCCGGCAGCTTTGCGATCTTCTCCCCCTGAAACATTATCCTGTCTTGTGACCGACCATTCTACGACCTTTAATTCTGAAAAGAGCGCCGTCCTGGCAATGCGTCCCGATATATGCAGGGCTATATTGGAGTGGGCTGAGCTTCCATCCGCCGGGTTCATACTCCCAACCACAAGCTCCATGGGTCTATCTGAAGATCCGGTGATCATCACCTTTCGATGGTTCGCCTTGAACATAAGCAAGCGAGACATCTGCCTGATGGTAACAGGGGGACCACTAATGGTGAAAGGGTTACTCAATACCGGCCGGTCTACCAGGGAGCCCAGGGCAGATCCGGTCCTGAAGGGTCTGCCGTAGAATCCCAGCAACGCTGCCACCAGAGGGTTTGAATCCTGCATCTTTTCAAGGTCTGCAAACACAACCGCGATCCCTGCGTCTGCCATTTTTCCGAATAACTCCGGCTCATAATGTCCATATATCCTGTTAATGGGATCTGTGAGCACCAGGATGTGAACGCTGGGATTGAATCTTTTCTTCGTGATCAGTGCCTTAGCAAGTTCCCATGAAAGGGCCCTGTGATCTTCCCGAACACTTCCCTGCCAAGGGTTCCAGAGGAAAAAATCGACATATATGAACATATCCGCGCGTTTTATCATCGACAGCATCTCATCAAAGATACCCTGATCAATGACTCTCCTTTTCCTCCCGGGATCAAACGAAGTGGAATCGATGATGAGCCGGATATCACCAGCATCAACCTTGACCGGGAAACCACTGATACCAATCCCCTGAGGCAGAGGCGGCTGTTTATAGACCAGCATGGGGATGACAACAAGGGTTACAATGAGAGCAAAAGTCCCGAATAAAAAGTATCTGATTTTTTTGGACCAGACGGTTTTTGTCATGACAAAAACACCGCTCCTGCTTTCCTGGTATAGCTATCTATCATTAAACAATGAATACCTGAAAAAGCCCCTTTCACCACAGAGTCATAGAGGACACAGAGGAAAACC
>DAOVVW010000128.1 GCA_030636965.1 Pseudomonadota bacterium
AGGGGCCTCATCTTGGTTACGGGCACGACAGGAAGTGGAAAGTCCACTACCCTCGCGGCAATGCTGAATCACATCAATCACAACAGAACTGCCCATGCTGTTACCGTTGAGGATCCCATTGAGTTTCTCCACAGGGATGAAAAGAGCATGATCAATCAGCGGGAGGTTGGAGCGGACACCCTGTCCTTCGGTTCAGCATTGAAGAGCGCCCTCAGGCAGGACCCCGATGTGATCCTCGTTGGAGAGATGAGGGATTTTGAGACCATCGAAACCGCTCTCATTGCGGCTGAAACAGGACACCTGGTTCTTTCCACTGTGCATACAGTGGATGCCACCGAGACGATCAACAGGATCATTTCCGTCTTCCCACCCTACCAGCAGAAGCAGGTCAGGCTCCAGTTGGCAAGTGTTCTGCAGGGGATCGTTTCCATGAGATTGGTCCCCAAATCCGACGGAAAGGGGAGGGTGCCGGCGGTGGAGGTATTAATAGCTACGAACCGGGTAAAGGAATGCATTGTTGACAAGGACCGTACCCATGAACTGAACGAGGTCATTGCCGCTGGATACTCACAGTACGGCATGCAGACTTTTGACCAGGCCCTTATGTTCCTCTTTCAGAAAGAATTGATAACATACGATGAAGCCCTGAGGCAGAGCAGCCGCCCCGATGACTTTGCCCTTAAGGTAAAGGGAATTGACTCCACGGACGAATCGTGGGTGGAGTTCGAGAAGATGAAAAAGGACCTTACCGACGACGAGAGCGGTACTGCGGGAGCAGCGGCTGAAGGGGAAGATACGGATCTGAAGCTCGACAGGTTCTGATGCCTGAACTGAGCCACAGGTCAGCATATCTGTGGGCTGTCCGCGCACTTGGTAGAAGAATGCGGAGCGAGAGCGAGATAAGAACGGGGCTTGTAAAGAGAGGCTTTGAGGATAATATTGTATCGGATGTTATCGGTGAGTTAACCGAAAAGGCTTATCTGGACGATTCAGCGTTCACCTCCCAGTGGATCCGTGCCCGGTCAGAGAATCGTGGATATGGGAGGATAAGGATCTATCACGAACTGAAGCAAAAGGGAATTGATCCCGAGGTGGCTCAGAGTGCCATGGAGGTCTGTCTTCCTCCGGAACGGGAGTGCGATATAGCCAGACAGACGGCAGACAGAAGGCTTAAAAAGATAAGGAAAGAAGGCATCAGGAAAAAGGCGGCTCTTTACAGGTATCTTGAATCCAGAGGCTTTACATCGCAGGCTATCTGGTCGGCTCTAAAAGAGATCAGCTTCGAGGAGGAAAAGGTTTGACGGGATCTGAAATCAGGGAAACCTTCCTCAAATATTTCGAGGACAGAGGGCATACTCGGGTTGTGAGCTCACCCCTGGTGCCCCAGAACGATCCGACCCTTTTCTTTACGAATGCCGGCATGGTTCAGTTCAAAGACGTATTCACCGGAGTGGAGAAGCGAAGCTACAACAAGGCTGCGTCCACACAGAAGTGCATGAGAGTTTCCGGCAAGCACAACGATCTTGAGAACGTTGGGAGGACAGCAAGACACCATACCTTTTTCGAGATGCTCGGAAACTTCTCATTCGGGGATTATTTCAAGGAGGATGCCATCCGCTACGGTTGGGAATTCCTCACAGAGACGGTCCCCCTGCCGCCAGACAATCTGATCGTGACGATTTTCGAGGACGACGACGAGGCCTTTCATCTGTGGAGAAAGATAACGGGAATAGATGCTGAACGAATATTTCGCCTTGGCGAGAAAGATAATTTCTGGGCCATGGGAGATACAGGGCCGTGCGGCCCATGTTCAGAGATCCTGATAGATCAGGGGAAAAAGCTGGGGTGCGGTACTCCTGAATGCGGTCCCGAGTGCGATTGCGGCAGGTTCCTGGAGCTGTGGAACCTGGTATTCATGCAGTTCGACAGGAACCAGGACGGGGACCTGATACCCCTTCCCAGTCCGAGCATCGACACGGGGATGGGTCTCGAACGCCTTGCGGCGGTCCTCCAGGGAGAGGTCAGCAACTATCACACTGACCTGGTGTTTCCCTTCCTTGAAGAAGCTGCGCGTCTGGCGGGGGTAAAATACGGCTCGGACGAGCAAAGTGATACAAGTCTCCGGGTAATAGCCGACCATATCCGCGCAGTCACCTTTCTGATCTCCGACGGCGTGCTGCCCTCAAATGAGGGAAGGGGCTATGTTCTCAGGCGTATTATCAGAAGGGCCGCGCGGCACGGTAAGCTCCTGGGCATGGATGGGCCCTTCCTGTACCGTATATGTCCTCTCGTGGGGGAGAAGATGAGCGATGCTTTCCCCGAACTCACTGTCAATATGAGTACTGTAGTCAAGATAGCTCAGCTCGAAGAGGAGAGGTTCGCAAACACTCTGGAACATGGCTTAAGACGGCTCTCCGATCTGGTGGACCAGACAAAAAGCGAAGGGAAGGATATCCTGCCCGGAGACGAAGTCTTCCGGCTCTATGATACTTACGGATTTCCACTGGACCTTTCTGAAGATATTGCGGAAGAAAGCGATATGTCCGTGGACGTCGATGGCTTCAACACGGAGATGGAACTCCAGAGGGAAAGGGCCCGGGCATCATGGTCCGGTTCCGGGGAAGAGGACGTCCCTGCCCTCTACAGGAAGATCGCCGAAAAAGCCGGTCCGGTGGTATTTTCCGGTTATGACGAGGAGGAGACTTCCGGTGCCAGGATACTGGCCATATCTTCTGGTGATAAGGTACGAAAGAGCGCGGAAGGGAACGGGATAGTGGAGATAGTCCTTGACCGGACACCCTTCTACGGTGAAAGCGGTGGCCAGGCAGGTGACACAGGAAAGATAAGTGGAGATGGCTTTCTTGCCCAGGTAACGGAAACTGTCCTTCCCCTTTCGGGTCTCACGGTTCACCGCTGTAATATTCTGAACGGAAAGGTGAGTGTGGGTGATACCTGCACTGCCACTGTGGATCACGAGGCTAGATCCGCAACAAGAAGCAACCATACCGCTACCCACTTGCTCCATACTGCCCTCAGGGATGTTTTGGGAGACCACGTAAAGCAGTCAGGGTCCCTGGTGGAGCCGGGCAGGCTGAGGTTCGATTTTACTCATTTCACTGGATTAACCAGAGAAGAGGTGGGTGATATCGAGGATTTGGTAAATACACATGTCCTTGAAAATCTTGAAGTCAGCACCGAACTTATGCCCCTTTCAGAAGCTCTGGATCACGGAGCCGTAGCTCTTTTCGGCGAAAAGTACGGCGATTCGGTCAGGGTGGTTTCAGTGCAGGGTGTTAGCACAGAACTGTGCGGCGGTACCCATGTCAGCCGAACGGGAGATATAGGGTTGTTCAAAATAACCCAGGAGGGAAGTATCGCGGCAGGTGTCCGGCGGCTCGAGGCGGTGACAGGCCCCGGAGTGGTTGACCTGATGCGGAGCGAGGAAAATGTCCTCCAGGAAATGGCCGCTTCAGTAAAGGTATCAGTAAGCGAATTGCCAGCCAGATTGGCCAAGCTTCTGGAAACCGTACAGGAGCAGGAAAGGAAGATAAAAGAGCTTCAAAGGGACCTGACCGGAGGCGGAAGCGATCTCATGGAGAGTGTCACGGAATCTGCCGGTGTAAAACTCCTCGCTGCGGAGGTTGCAGGTCAGGATCCGGCCTCGCTTCGGGACACGGCAGACAGGCTCAAGGATAAAATTGGATCAGGAATAGTCCTGCTGGGAACGAGGGACCGGAAAAAGGTGTTCCTGACATGTGTGGTCAGCAGGGATCTTGTGGAGAGGTTTTCCGCTTCAGATATAATCGACCGGTTGGCCCCCATGGTAGAGGGCGGGGGCGGGGGACGTCCGGACATGGCCCAGGCGGGAGGCAAGAAACCCGAGGGCTTGCCTGGATTGCTGGAAAAAGCTGGGGAGGTCATTGAGGAGATTGCTTGATGAGATCAACTTGCACGTTCTACCCCTTTCTGCTCGTACTTCTGCTTCTAATACTTAACGGCTGCTGGATTCCTCTGCCAACGGAAACCGCGATTATAGTCGAGGTTCTTTCCGGTGTTATTCCCGGTGCGGATCCTGCGGGATTCCCAGTAAATGACGTAACCGTTATTATCGATGGGGAGACGCTGATCACCGGTGCGGATGGCCAGGTCTTTAAAAGCCTGGGGATCTCGGGGGATTACCTGCTTTCAATAGATGCTGCCAGTCTCACGGATCCTCAGGGCGGGAGGAGATACGTTCTGGCAGGAAGTCACATTTCCGGTGAGGCCCTAAGGACGATGGTCGCTTATGCAGATACGCGTCGGTTTGCCCTGACTGACACCCCCATGACCGTTCCAGTTGAGGAGGGGTCCAACACAGTGGTTACAATCTACGTGGATGAACTTCTAAGGTCTCCCGTGGACAACCAATGGCTGACCGACGGGTCCAATCCTTCCTCGCCGTACCGCTCGGCCGACGCTTCGGAATTTGCATCAACCATTCTTCCCACGTTCTGGTGGAGGGAAGAACCGTCACTTGCCGGTACCGTGACCTTCACCTTCCAGCTCTGGGAGGATGACGATGGAGATACGAGGTACCCCCTGGGCATCGCGGATACGACAAACTACTCATTGGCAATGAGCGCGTTATCATCAAGCTATATCCAGCCGGATTGGCAGGTGCCCCTGGCTGGTCTCCAGAGGGCGGAGGTCGCCCTGACT
>DAOVVW010000071.1 GCA_030636965.1 Pseudomonadota bacterium
AACAACCGTTAACGCCAAAAACACAACCAGGCCACGGAAATGTGATCTGACATACTGCCTGTCCGCTGGAAGACAAGTAGAAACATTCATGTATTTATCCTCTTTTTTAAAAACTCCATTGCCTCGGTAAGTTCACTCACGGACCTGCTCCTCAACACAAGCTTCACCCGAAAGCCCTCCTCCATTATCGGGTAAGAACCGATCTTGACCTTACTGAACTTTTCCTGCGCTTCTGACAGAACTTCAGCTATCTCAGACTCATACCGGTCGGTGAGAAGCTGACTCCTCGCCAGAGTTTCACCTCTGAGCAGTTCGGTCAGTTCACCGAACATTGATTGTATCAGTTTAGGGATCCCCGGGAGAGATATTATATTCCCTGCGATAAACCCGGGTGCTGCGGTGACCGGATTGGCAACCAGTCGAGAACCCGCAGGCAGTTTGGCAAGATCCCTTAATTTTTCCGTCAGAGGCCTTTTGACTTTCTCCTCCAGGAGCAGTATGACCTCTGCGTTCTCTTCCAGTTCCACACCCAGCACATTGGCAACAGCCTGTCTTGTGAGATCATCGTGTGTAGCTCCGATCCCGCCGGTTGTTATAACCCACTGAAACCGCTCCCGCATCCAGTCCAGGTGTTCAACTATGAAAGACAGGTCATCCGGCAGCACGCAGGAGTAACGCAGGTCAGCGCCGAGCCTGAACAGTTCGCTGGATATCCAGGCAAGATTCTCGTCAGCCACTTCTCCTAAAAGAATCTCGTCACCGATTACGGCTAATCCGATTGTGGGTTGCATTTTATCCATACCTTTACTCAATTTGATCCTTGAACCATACAATACCGGTGCCTGATATGCGTTGTGGAACAAGTTTTTAGTTGTTGGTTGTTAGTTGTTAGTAAAAGATAATTAATTCTACATATAACTATCAACCAACAACTTGCAACTAACAACTTAGTGCCGATACTCTAGCACTATAACCACAAAAACTTAATTAATTTGACAGTCAGGGCAATAGGGGTTAATTTGGTTCTGCCCTGGATAAAACCACGTAACATAACTAACGACTAACTCTAACTATTCCACCTATGAAAAAGACAAGATACGTTGACGCCGGTGTCGATATTGCAGCCGCAAGTGAGGCCAAGAAACGTATCTCCGGTATCGTAAAATCTACGCACGGAGCCTCTGTTCTCGGGGGAATCGGTGGGTTCGGGGGCCTGTTTTCCATGGAGGATCTGCCTCACGATCCCATCCTGGTATCCAGCATCGACGGGGTTGGAACAAAGCTCAAACTTGCTTTCCTCCTTGGCCGCCATAGCACCGTTGGTATCGACCTCGTAAACCACTGTGTTAACGACATTCTTGTTCAGGGCGCCCGGCCCTTATTCTTTCTGGATTACCTCGCAACCGGACGTCTGGAGCCTGGCGTTGTGGAAGAGGTTGTGAGCGGCATTGCAGCCGCCTGCCGGGAGGCGGACTGCGCCCTCCTGGGCGGCGAAACCGCTGAGATGCCCGGCTTTTATGCTGAAAGTGAATATGATCTTGCCGGAACGATAGTGGGTGTAGTTTCCAGGGAAAAATTGATCACTGGCAGCAGGATACAGGCAGGCGACGTGATTCTCGGACTAGCGTCATCGGGTTTGCATACCAACGGCTACTCTCTGGCCCGCAAGGTCCTCCTCGAGGACGGAGAACTGTCCCTATCAGACATACCCGGGGATCTGAGACAACCCCTTGGAGAAGAACTGCTGGAGCCTCACAGGTGTTATGCACAAGCTCTATTACCTCTTACCGAAGATTCGGCCATCAGAGGAATGGTTCACATTACCGGCGGAGGATATGAGGGCAATATTCCCAGGGTGATCCCCAAGGAACTTGCTGCCTCGATTGACAAAAAACTCTGGCCAGTGCATCCCATATTCCGACTGATCGCGCAAATGGGGAATGTGCCGACAGAAGAGATGTACAGAACATTCAATATGGGCCTCGGGATGATCGTTATCGTTTCGGCGGATGATTTGACACGGGTTTCAGATGCCCTTGAAAAAGCTGGAGAACAAGTTTACGAGATCGGGACTGTGAGGAAGCGAACCATGGAAGATCCGCCTGTAATTTTTGTCTGATCATGGAGGGGAAAATGAAAAAGATAGGGGTACTGGTTTCGGGAGGCGGAAGCAATCTTCAGTCTATTATTGATTCCATTGAGGCCGGTAAGATAGATGGCGTGTCTATTTCGGTAGTGATAAGCAACAAGGAGGACGCCTTCGGGTTGACCAGGGCACAGAAGCACAACATACCTCCTGTTGTTGTAAAGCATGGCGACTATCCTGACCGTGAAGAGTTTGAAACCGAACTTATCAGGGTCCTTGACGAACATGAAGTGGATCTTGTTGTCCTCGCCGGATTCATGAGGGTCCTGACTCCTCTTTTCGTTAACTACTATCACCACAGAATAGTAAATATCCATCCTGCGATCTTGCCCTCATTTCCAGGAACCCACGCTCAGCAGCAGGCCTTCGACTACGGAGTCCGGTTTTCCGGTTGTTCCACTCATTTTGTTGACGAGGGAACGGATACCGGTCCTGTTATCCTTCAGGCCATAGTGCCCGTTCTCCCAGACGATACCGCTGATACTCTCGGAAGCCGGATCCTTGTTGAGGAGCACCGGATCTTTCCGGAAACTATCAGGCTTTGGTCCGAGGGAAAGCTGTCGATAGAGGAAAGAAAGGTCAGGATCCTCGAAGACTGACCGGGCGGGAGAGAGGAACAGGGGAATTTAAGTATATGAAGAATATCTATCATCTCATCCTGCTGGGAACCCGGCTGCCACAGTTGGCTCTCGGCACCCTGATGGCTCGCTGGGGTCATAAAGTTCTAATAATAGATCAACACAAGGAAGAGAATTTCACCGCTACCAAACGTAAACAGGGCTATATTTTCAGCAAGAGGCCGGCTCCCTTGTTCGGCCTTCATTCTGCCGGTCTTTTAAGGCATTTCCTGGACGAGATAGGCATAGGTAGGGTTCTCATCCAGAAATCTCATCCCTCAAATCCAGTGAGCTACCAGGTTGTTCTCCCCCGTTCGAGGATCAACGTAACAGCAAGCAGAGAGCAGCTTTTCGATGAGCTTTTCCGCGAGTTTCCGGATAGGATCGATACATTCCGGAAACTCTACAGCGAATGGGATCTCCTTGCCAGAAACTGGCATGACAGCTACCCGGACCTCGACTCCTTCGTTGAAAAGCGTCACCTGATAGCAGGCTTCTCTGCCCGGGCAAGAAACAGAATGAATGCCAGCCGGACCGAATCCATGGCAAAATCCCTGCGACAGAACGGAGGCGCCGGAAAATTCCTGTCTGTCCAGAACCACTTTCTGGGCTCATATCCCCTGGATGGGGCACCTGAAGCCCTTGCTGCCTCACTGATCCACAGCATCGGTCGCAGGGGAACATTTGAAGAGCCCACAGGAAGCTCCTCTCTGACCTCGCTTCTGGCAACAAGATTCCAGGAGTTCGGGGGAAAAATTGAGTACGGCGTTACGATAAAAAACATTAATATCCTTTCCAGATCCAGCGTTGAAGTAATTCTTGATGGCGATGAGAAACGGCAGGCAAAATGTCTTGTGACCACATCCGGAATCGCTGATGGGCTCAAGGCTATTTCTGAAACATTCAACAAAAGGAAAGTGTCACCATCAAATCCGCTTGTTCCCGTGAGGTTTTACCTGGGTATAAAGGACTCTCTCGTTCCTGTGGGAATGGAGGACAATCTTCTCTACATGCCGGAAAAAGATGATGTCCTTCCCGGCAAAGGGGGATATTACCTTGCCCTGAGCCCAAAGGACTCCGAGATGGCACCGGAGGGTATGAGGGCAATGACTGTTACCATCCTTACCGAACCGGCAAGGCTTCCTGAGCTTGCCCAGGCACCGGGCAGCGACCTGAAAAGAGAGCTGATAAATGCCCTTGAAGCTATGATACCCTTTATAAATAAAGGATTGACGTTTGTCGGTTCGGACATGAGCGATTCAGAGAAGGGAATGGTTCCGAGACCCCTTGGTGGTGGCACGGTAGCCTGGAGTCCTGGTCTTGTCGGGAAGACCAACGTACAATTCCTCTCCAGAAAGAGGATCGCACTTATCTCACCAACACCTTGGGAATTGGGTGTAGAGGGCGAAGTTATAAGTGCTCTAACAGCTGCCGTAGCCCTCAGGAAACTTGTCGGTTCCAAATAGCGAAATGGGTTCCAAAGCAGATTCTGAAAAAGTCCGACAACCTGCTGTAGCGGGACAATTCTACCCCGGAGATCCGGATAGCCTCCAGGTCCAGGTGGAATCGTACCTGCAGCCGGAGCCGCCTCTTTCCGGGGTCATCGGAGCAGTAATACCCCATGCTGGATATATCTACTCCGGAGCTGTGGCTGGCGAGACCGTGTCTGTCCTCAATGTCCCGGACCGGGTTCTTATCCTGGGACCGAATCACACCGGCTGGGGCCCCGAGTTTTCCGGATATTCCGGCAGATCCTGGCAGATGCCCCCCGGCGCAGTCCGTATCGATGCAGATCTGGCAGACCAGATCCTTGAGCACGCACCGGGCGCCACAGCCGATATCATGGCTCACTCTCAGGAACATTCCATTGAGGTACTGCTCCCCTTTCTCTATTACGCCAGGCAGGAAGAGTTTACTTTTGTTCCAGTGACAATATCCCGGATCAGTTCTGAGGCATGCCGTGATCTTGGTTCCTCCCTTGCCAGGATCATAGAAAACTCCGGTGAAGATATCCTTATAGTCGCAAGCTCGGATATGACGCACCATGAAAGCCACTCTTCTGCCGAAAAAAAAGACGGAGCGGCCATCGAGAGGATACTTGACCTTGACCCTGATGGTCTAATCGATATCGTATCCGCCAGGAAGATAAGTATGTGCGGTATTATGCCTGTAGCGGTGATGCTGCATATTACTTCCGCCCTGGGTGCCTCCAGGACAAAGCTCATAAAATACAGTACTTCAGGCGAGGTAAGCGGAGATTACGATCAGGTTGTGGGTTATGCGGGGATTGTCGTGTGTAAGTGATCCTCCTTCGCAAATCAACACCTGTGATTGTCCGAGAATGATTCAACCTGTGTTGAGGCAAGTTGTTAGTGGTTAGTTGTTAGTTGATAGTCACTTGCAATATCCATGATTCTTGTACTAACAATTAACAACCAACAACTATCAACTCAATGAGGAATCAAATGGAAAAAGACGTCCGCGTAAGGTTTGCTCCCAGCCCCACCGGTTATCTGCACATCGGTGGTGTCAGAACCGCCCTTTTCAACTGGCTTTTTGCCCGTCACCACGGTGGCAAGTTCATTCTCAGGCTTGAAGACACGGACCTGGAACGCTCATCCGAAGAAGCTATCGGGTGGATCCTCGATGGGCTTGAGTGGCTGCATTTGGACTGGGATGAGGGACCTTTCAGACAGACTGAGCGTTTTGACCTCTATCAGGAGCACATTGACAAGCTCCTGTCAGAGGGGAAGGCATACCCGTGCTACTGCACTCCTGAAGAGCTTGAACAAAGGCGGAACAAGGCCATGGCCAGTGGAGAGCCAACCAAATACGACGGCCGCTGCTGGAAACTGGCCGACGGCGAAATAACCGGCGAGCACACAATCCGGTTCAAAACGCCCCAGGCTGGGAATATCATTGTAGACGACCTTATCCGCGGGACGGTCGTGTTCGACGAAGATCAGATGGACGACCTGATCATCCGCCGCTCGGATGGAAGCCCCACCTACAACCTGACAGGTGTTGTAGATGACTCGCTGATGGAAATCACTCATGTGATCAGGGGAGAGGACTTTCTTTCCACCACACCCCGCCAGATGCAAATGTACTATGCCCTGGGACTGGAGCCCCCCAAATTCGGCCATCTACCCATGATACTGGGACCGGACAAGGCAAGACTTAGCAAGCGCCACGGGGCTGCATCGGTCACCGCATATAGGA
>DAOVVW010000242.1 GCA_030636965.1 Pseudomonadota bacterium
GAGTGATGCCATGCCCGGGGAACGGTTCCAGTTCGAACGAACCGGATATTTTTTCACCGATCCTGAAGATCACACGGCTGACAGTCCGGTATTTAACCGGATAGTGCCGCTTAGGGATTCGTGGGCGAAGATTGCTGGTAAGTCTAAATAGGTAAGGTGTTCAAAGTTCTTCCTCTCCCCTGGCGGGAGAGGACCGAGGAGAGGGGGATATCCTACCACCCTCCCCTTATGTTCCCCTCTCCTTCGGCCTTGCTCAGGACCTTGAGCCTGTCGAAAGGCCGCCTGGGGAGGGGATTAAACGCCCATACCCCGACGCCGTTACTCCGATACGTGTACCTCTGTATCCTCCGTCAGCCCTGAGCCCGTCGAAGGGTGCCTCCGTGGTGAAAAACCCAATGTACAATCTCCGACACAAATAATTGTGTAATCCCACGTCCCTTTGCTAAACTAAAGAGGTAGGGTCAAAGGGGTGCTGTATGGAGAGGGGATTCGAGGGGTCATTTAACAGTGGCCAGTTTCGCATTGTTGCGGGGATCAGTTCGGTTTTTAAGTGGTGCCATCGCAGATCGGGGGCAGCTTCTCTAGTTGTTCTTGGGATCTGCATTTCATTTTTCCTTATTCTCCCCAATCACATCACAGCTGGAACTCTGAGCGGCCTGGATCTTGCCAACCGTATGGAGCAGGTCTCACGTGTGTCGGAATTCATTGAAAATCCACACGAATTTACCTGTGACGAATGCCATAAGATTTCGAGGTTGAAGAAGGCTTCCCCGGAGTACATCATAGGAAAAGATACAATCGGCTTTTGCCGAGAGTGCCACACCCCCTCACACCTCCACCCGGTTGGCGTTCCGGCAGCCAGGGCAGCGGGCGAGATCTCAAAGATCTGGCTTCCCCTTGGGAGGGGAGAATATTCTGGTCAGATTATTTGTTTAACCTGTCATTACACCCACGCCGAAAAGTACCGTCGATACCTGTTGAGAGGTGATGAGGAAATTGGTAAGGACAGGCAGGAATATCTCTGCAAATCTTGCCATTCTGACCGGATTTTCGCCAGGTCACCACATGACCCCCAGAGCAAGGCCTGCTCCTTTTGCCACACAACCATCCCTGAGAAGGGACAGTCGCTTGGCAAGATCCTGAATCCTAATGTGCAGGCAAGCTGCGATTTTTGCCACGGAGCCCTGGATAATGCACACTTTCTTTCGGTAAATCCCTTTGCTGATCCCGATGTCACCTGGCGGTTCGACAAGGTAGGGATACCATTACTGAATGGTCGATTCACGTGCATAAGCTGCCACGACCCGCATGCTTACGAAAATCGTAAAAAGAAAATGCTGCGTGAAAGTTATCTTGTCCTGGCATCGCGGTCTAATCATGTTGATCCGCACTGGAAAGAGGTTATGTGCATCTCATGCCATGAGGGAGAACCTGGGGAGGGCGAGCCCAGGCTTCGGTTCGGAGGAGATATAAACAGACTGTGCGACAGATGTCACGATGGTGTTTTTGCCAGACGAGATATCCATCCCGTTGGTGTCGAGCCTACTGACAAAGTGGATATTCCCGATTATATGCCTTTGCTGAAGGGAAAAGTTACGTGCAGCACCTGCCATAACTCATCTCTTCAGGAGGGCGGAGAAAGAGAAAGTTCGGCCAGGGAGGACAATCCCAAGTTCCTGAGAAAGGGCTTTGGTGCCAGAAACGAGTTTTGCTTCCGCTGTCATATTCAGAGTGAATATGAGCAGATGAACGCCCACAAGCAATTAAATGAGTCAGGAGAGATAAGAGAGCAGAGCTGCCTGTTCTGTCACACATCTCAACCGAACGTTCTTGTTATAGGCATCGAGCAGATTGGGTTTGACACTGAGTCGCTTGATGAATACTGTACATCCTGTCACGGTGGTCCTGAGTATTTTGAAAACCATCCTCGCGGTGCGCACCTGGTAGAACCTTCAGAAATAATACTTGCAGCTATCGAGACGGCTCCTGTAAGGATAGGAGCTGAGCTTCCTCTGTACAACTCAAGAATTACCTGCGCCACTTGCCACAACCCGCATGAAAAGGGGGTTATTCGAATCGAGGCGGCTGCCAAGGGTGCTGATTATCCCTTCCGCCTGCGATTGGGAGACAGCTTTCTTATATGCAGGGGATGTCACACGGACAAGTGACATAGGGTCCGCTTCCAAGACAATTATAAGAGGATGCGGGTTAAGTGTTAAAAAAGGCCCTTGACAAACTAGAGTAAATAATCTAAAAAGAGTATATATACTAATAAGAGCAATTACTCTAGCTGACAATACACACAATTGAAAAAATCAGACGAAACCAAAACGCGGATCCTGGAAGTATCTCTCAGGCTGTTCAATGCCCTGGGCACAGGCGAAGTGTCTACAAACCATATAGCCTCCACGGCCGGGATGAGTCCGGGGAATCTCTACTACCATTACCGTAATAAGGAAGAGATCATCCACGGGTTAGTCGAACGCATGATCGTGGATATGGAAAAGCTCTGGCAGGTACAGGAAGGTAGTCCCCTGGAGTCAAGGGAGTTGAGAAGGAAACTTGCAGGAACGCTTTCCCTGATGTGGGAGTACCGGTTCTTCTGCCGGGAGGTGAATGTAATTCTTGGACGGGACGAAAAGTTAAGGAACAGGTATTTATCAGCAAGGAACGGGCAATTTCAGCAAATGAGGACATTCCTTGAAAAACTATTTAAAAGACAGGACTTGAATCAAAAGGATCATTCGGAAGTTTTGGACGATCTTATGAGAATCTCACGCCTGGTAGGTGAGTACTGGCTTTCAGACCTCGATGTAGGGGGAAGCCCGGTAGACAGCGAGGGGATTGAAGAGGGTGTGAATCTGATGCTGGAAAGCTTCCGTCCGTATCTGTATCCAGATGCTTTTAAAGAGCTGGCTAAGAAACCCGTTCAGTAAACTGACCAACCTGTATACAAGCAGGGATAGTACCAATAATAATCTACGAGCCCTGCTCACGGGTTTCTTGAGTTGGAAAATATCAAAAATTATAATGCTGGAAAGTTTACGGTCAGTTGTCCTGTTTCTCGCCTAACATGTTTTTCCTGTAGGCAACAAGCTCTGATTTGGCGAAATCCCTGATCAGGTCCCTCTCTTTTTCCTCAATATCCAAAAAGTGAACCCCTATGC
>DAOVVW010000213.1 GCA_030636965.1 Pseudomonadota bacterium
AGCACGGTCAGCGGCCTGTTAGGGAAGCACAAGCCTTTCAGGTTGAAGGAAGAGGCAGGGACTGAGCCGAACGTCTTTTATATCCGCAGCTTTAAAGTGAAAGCTGCCGGCTGATCCCGAGGGAGCCGGACATGGTCCGGCTCCCCCATTGCTGCTCTGACCATGGACGATTTCATAAAAAGGGAACAGGCACGTGCGGATTCCTATCGACTGCTGGCCGCCTGCTTCTGCCAACCTGAGAGAGACCTGTTCCTGAAGGAAGAGGTATTTACAGGTCTGCTAGAGAACCTGTGTCAACTGTATCCTGCGGCTGCCGAAGAGGCTGCGAGAATGCAATCAGACTTGTCAGGCACCGAACAAGATGAACTGATCGTCGAGTATGCCCGTCTCTTCGTTGGTCCGCATGAGCTGGTAGCGCCTCCATACGGATCGGTCTACTTGGATGGGCAGGGGGAGGTTATGGGGCCCTCCACCAGAGATGTGATCCGGATCTACCATGAAGAGGGGCTTGACCTGGACGAAGACTTTGCTGAACTCCCTGATCACATAACGGTGGAGCTAGAGTTCCTATATTATCTTATCGTCTGTGAACTTAAAGCCCTACGGTCAGGTGATGCAAAAGAAGCCTTCAGGCTCTTTGAAAGGCAGAAGAAATTTCTGGATAACTATTTATTGAAGTGGGTGCCTAAGTTTTGCACCGGAATTGTGGGCGGGACGGCCCTGGAATATTACAGGGCTCTTGCCGTCTGTTTGAGCACCTTCCTCACCGAATTCGAGGCGGATGTCGCCATACCCGCATCGGTGACCTCTCTGATTGCCGCTGGGACAACAGATGCGAAAGCCTGAAATTGATCTGAACAGATGTCTCCGGTACCGATGCCGGTCCTCCTCGTGCACCCGCTGCCGCGATGCCTGCCCTTTGGACTGTATCCAGTTTGACTCAGGTACGATGGTTGATGCTGAAGCATGCACTGGCTGCATGTTGTGCGTAGCAGCATGCCCTGCGGATGGGATTCTGGTTCCTGATACACCTTTCGTGGACCTCGTAGCCAAATTGCAGGCTATAGACTGCATCCCTGTACTTGGATGCAGCATGGAACCGGAATCCAATGCACACGAGCGCTTGAACTGTTTGGGAGCGCTGGCCACGGAGCACCTTGCCGCTCTGGCGCTCTTTATGCCGGATGGAATCCAGCTCAACGCTGTATCGTGCAGTAAATGTATAAATACTTTCATCCTTCCAGTATTAAAAGAAAAAATAGCAGGAATCACATCTCTGCTGCCCACGGAATATACTTGTCGGCTAACACTGGTTGAAGAATCGGAAGAACTTGTTTTTCGGGTACCCTCTCTTAACCGGAGAACATTTTTTCGGACACTTGGCCGAGATCTGGTATCGACCACTGCAGGTCTGATCCTCGGTGAATCAGCTCGTCCTTCTTTGCCAAGGGTGGAAAAACATGTTCCTTTGAAGAAGAATCTTATCAATGAAATTGCCTGTATCCTGCCAGACCTGGCCAGGGAGCGGTTCCTGACACAATTCCATCACGAGCTTCAGTTTGCTGAAACATGCACACTTTGTCCGAGATGTGCGGCCGTGTGTCCCACTGGAGCGCTGGAAAGAAAGTCCGAGGAAGCTCCCGGGTGGCTGGATTTCAGTGCGGCGCTGTGCACCGGATGTGCCCTTTGTGTTGATTTCTGCCCGTTTGGTTCAATTTCCCTAATAAGTCCGGGAGATGAAACGGGACCTGGTTTCGGGAAATCGACATGCGACGAGGCATCGCATGGGTCAAGGGAACAGCTAGATATTGATTCTATGGAGAGCATGACCAGATGAGGGATAAAAGAACAGCGATCATCCTGGCAGACGGCGAGGAGAAACGGTGGAAATGGGAGCTGCGGGGCGATCCAATAGTAAAACGGGTCCACCGAGCGTTGGAAGATTTTTTCGACCGCATCCTGGTGATTTCCTCAGACCCTACTCCTTTCGAGGAAATGGGTTTTGAGACACTTGCGGACAGTTTCCCGGATTCAGCCCGTATGGGGGCTATCGCAACCGGTCTGAAGTATATCGACAGCCCCTATGCCTTCGTTACAGGCGCCGACATGCCGTTGCTCAATCCCCGGATCATCCGGTTTCTCTACAGCCAGAGGAAAGGATGGGATGTGGTGGTCCCCAGAAGCAGCAAGGGGTTCGAACCATTATGTGCCATTTACAGCAGATCATGTATAGCTGTTATGGAAGAACGGATAAGCAAAGGCAGCTTCAAGATCCTGGATCTCATTGCCGATGTCCGGACCCGAATCATCAACGGAGAGGACCTCCAGGTGTTGGACCCTGCTGAGCTGACCTTCCAAAACGTCAATACGAAAAAAGACCTGGACGAATGCCGCCTTCACCTGGCACGCATGAGGAGTTACGGTCCTTCCGCTGTTTCCGTTGTGGCCAAATCAGGGACAGGAAAAACCACAATGCTGGAGAAAATCATCAGCGAGTTGGTCGGCAGAGGCTACCGTGTGGGAACCATAAAGCACGACGCGCACCGTTTTGACATTGACCACGAAGGCAAGGATTCCTGGCGGCTCACTCAAGCCGGAGGTTCACCCATGGTTATCTCCGCCCCCGATAAGATGGCCATGGTCAGGTCTCACCTTTTGGGGGAGATGTCCGTTGAAGAGATCATCTTTCGTTTCATGACTGATGTGGATATCGTTCTGACGGAAGGTTATAAATCCGGGACTCTGCCCAAGATAGAGATCCATCGGACTGAGCGGAGCCCCGAACTTCTCTGTTTGTCCAGGGATGGGGATATCCTTGATCATAGGCTTATCGCCGTCGTAAGTGATGAGGAACTCCCATCACCCGTACCCCTTTTCCCCCTGGACCATCCCGGTCCTGTCTGTGACTTCCTTGAGGAACAATTCCTTGGCGGAGCTTAGGCAGTGCCTCTTTTCCAAAGGAACCCAGGCCCACTGATAAAATTATCCTGTTGGGTGTTTAGGGCCACAATTTTGTTTCTCATCGTCGGTATCAGTCCTGTCCGTTCCCTCGGAAGTCCTGTTATAGAGGTGTTCGCGGGATCCGCCTCCATGATTGTCCTCAAGGAGGCTGTCGCAAGCTTCGAAAAAAACACCGGCAGCAAGATCCATTTGATATTCGGTGGCTCGGGAAGGTTACTGGCCCAGATGCGGCTTGCCCGGCGCGGGGACCTCTACATTCCCGCATCCCAGGAGTTTATGGACATTGCCCGGGAAACAGGCGTGGTAGATCTGTCCTCGGTGGTCCGTCTCGCCTATCTTGTCCCTGCCATAGGTGTCGCTTCTGGAAACCCGAAGGGAATTCATGGTCTTGCTGATCTCCTTCGTCCTGATATCAGATTTGTTATGGCGCGGCCGGATACTGTGAGTATTGGTTTATTATCTGCCGAGATATTCGAGAAAAACGGTCTGGGTGAAAAGGCCAGA
>DAOVVW010000174.1 GCA_030636965.1 Pseudomonadota bacterium
ACGAAAGGCCGGGGGTGAAGTTCAAGGATGCTGACCTGATTGGTGTCCCCCTGCGCCTGACTGTGGGCAAAAAGGCCCTTGCCGAGGGCAAGGTGGAGCTTAAGGAAAGAGCCACCGGTATTGAATCCAAAGTACCGCTGGATGGTGTTGTTAAAGCCCTAAAAGATAAATTGGGGTAACAGTTTCAGGTTCCAGGTTCCAGGTTCCAGGTTCCAAGTGAATGCATCAAAAAATATAATATATGACCTGAGTTTGGGAAAAATGACGTTGAACATTCAACGTTAAACGTTGAACGATCTTTATTACACCCTTGCATTAAACCACCCACTGTGCTAGTAAAAACGTGGATTTTTCTTCTTTGTTAAAGAGCGGCGAGCACCGCTCTTTTGTTTTTTGGAGGTTTGTGTTGGACACAAGTCGAGTTACATCTGCTGTCCGGGATATTCTGGAGCCTATAGTTGTTCAGCATGGGATAGAAATTGTGGATGTGAAGATGAGCAACGAGGAAGGGAGATGGATCCTGAGAGTTACCATTGACTGTGAAGGTGGCGTAACGGTGCAACACTGTACCACTGTCAGCAGGGAGCTCAGTGTCCACCTGGACGTTGAGGATCTTATCCCCCTCAAGTACAATCTGGAGGTGACTTCTCCGGGACTCACCCGGCGATTGAGGGACGAGAAGGATTTTGCCCGGTTCGTCGGCAGGGCTGTGAAGATTAAAACCAACCGGAAAGTCTCCGGACGGAGGAATATCAGGGGAACCCTTCAGGGTTATGATGAAGGGCTCGTTAGAGTAAACCTCGCTGACGGGATTACGCTGGACGTGCCGATTGAGGATATTTCTTCGGCAAGGCTGGATTTCAGCTTTTAGGGTCGAACTATATGGTCATATCCGTCATTTAAGGTTGATGATTTCGCAAAAAGCCACGGATGGACTTTTTACGACCCTGTTAACGCGCCCATTTAAGGGCGCCCAAATCGATGGCTTGCACAGCAGGACATAATCATCGCGCCCGAGCATGGGCGCCCGGATTAATAACCGTCAAGCACATGTTATTGATCCGTGAGGAAAGCGGAAACGACGTTTTTCGCTTTCCGAGGAGCAAAAAGCCGCTCACGGACTTTTTGCGACTATAATATTACCGAACTGAGAGGAAAAGATTATGGAAGTCAACCAGGAACTGTTGTTGATCTTCGCGCAGCTTGAGCGTGAGAAGGGCATTGAGCAGGAAGCACTGATTGAAGCTATTGAAGCGGCTCTGGTCACTGCTGCCAGAAAGGTATACGGTTCCGGGACCGAGATGCTTGCCAGGCTTGACAAGGAGACCGGTCAGATTGAGATCTATCAGCGAAAAATGGTGACAATACAAGTTGAGGATTCTTCGATGGAGATCTCGCTGCTGGAAGCCAGGCAGCTCGATCCGGAGGTGATTCCAGGCGATGAGGTAGAGATTGAGATCGACGCCAACGAATTCGGCAGGATCGCAGCCCAGACAGCCAAACAGGTGATCGTACAGAAACTCAGAGAGGCCGAAAGGGAGATGATCTACAATTCCTACTCCGGTAGGGTTGGCGAGATAGTAAACGGCATAGTTCAGGGCTTTTCCAGGGGGTCCATCATCGTGGACCTGGGAAAGACGGAGGCAGAACTGCCCTCCAAGGAGCAGGTGCCGAGAGAGCGATATAAGCAGGGTGACAGGATCAAATGCTATATTCTGGATGTCAAGCAGAACGCCAAGGGCCCCCAGGTGATCCTTTCAAGGACCAATATCAATTTTCTGTTGGAACTCTTTGATCTGGAGGTACCTGAGGTCGCAGAGAATATCGTGGAGATCAGGAGCGCGGCCAGGGAGCCAGGTGGGCGTTCCAAGGTGGCTGTAGTCAGCCACGATCCGAATGTTGACCCCGTAGGTGCCTGTGTGGGTGTAAAGGGTTCAAGGGTTCAGTCAGTTGTGAACGAACTCAGGGGTGAGAGGATCGATATTATACCCTGGCTGGCTGATCCGGCGCTGTTCGTCAGTAATTCCCTGAGCCCAGCCCAGGTAACAAGGGTTATCATCAACGAGGCGGAAAAGGCGATGGAGGTCATTGTTGCAGACGAAGAGCTCTCCCTTGCCATTGGCAAGAACGGACAGAACGTTCGGTTGGCGGCAAGGCTGACGAACTGGAATATAACCATCAAGAGCGAAACTCAGGCGACGGAAGAAAAAGATGCGGCCGATGAAACTTCCAAAGCTGCGGTAGACGACCTGTTCGCGGGCGTTTCCAGCAAGATCCAGTCTGCTCTTGATGAGGCCGGTTACAGTGCCGTTGAATCCATCGCAAAGGCAACCGACGAGGAACTACTGGCCATCCCGGGGCTCGGGAAAAAGACCCTGGAAAAGTTACGGGAGCGGGTTGGTGCCTCCCCAAAGGAAGAGGAAAAAGAAGAGGGAGAGTAGCAGATGCCTTCGCCGAAAGAGCCGGTCAGGACTTGTACAGGCTGCGGCAGCAGGCGGAATAAGAAGGATATGATCCGAATAGTCGCTGACCCGTCCGGGAATATTATTGCAGATCTGAAGGGAAAGCTCCCTGGAAGGGGAGGATATCTATGCCCTGATGGCAGTTGTGCCGAAAAAGCTGCTGGAGGAAGACTTGTAGCAACGCTCAAGTCAGCCAATCCTCAGGAGCTGTCGGCACGGAAGCTTCGGGAGGTTCTCACCGGTACTCTGGCGAAACACGCGCTTTCCATGCTTGGGCTTGCCCAGAAGAGTGGAAAAGTAGTTTCCGGAACCAACCTGGTGACGGGTGAACTGAAGAGAAAGGTTGCAGGCCGATCCCTGGTAATTGTTGCCGATGATGCTTCTGTTGAAACGATACGGAAGATCAGGTCAGCTGCGGACAGGTCGGATGCTGAAATAATTGAGTTCCTGTCACGTGAGAAATTGGGAAAGGCTACAGGTAAAGGTCTTCGCAGCGTCCTTATGGTGAAAGACAGTGGTTTTGTCGAAGCAGTTGCAGAGTCAATAAACCGCTTCAATGCGGTGATGTATGAGGGAGGAACAGAGGAATGAGCAAGGTTCGGGTTGATGAACTCGCCGCAGAACTGGGGTTAAGTCCTGACGATCTTTTCGCACAGCTCAAGGGCATGGGTTTTGACGTTGTCAATGTGACGAGTAATGTAGATAGGAGTCTCGTTGACATAGTCAGCGACATGTTATTGGGCCAGCCTGCGGAGAGGGATACCAGTGCGCGAAGGATCGTTTCGGTTCGAAAAGGAGCGAAGGAGCCCGAGATTGAAGTAAGAATGGAAGAAGAGATCGATGAGGATGAGGAACTGGAAGCTGCGCTCGAAGATGAGCAGGTCTCCCAGGAGGCAGAGGAGACAGTTCCTGCTGCTGAATCTGATCAGGAGGCCATAGTTGGGGTCCAAGCCGAAGAAGCTACTTCCGAACTTGAAGATGCGCTTGAGCCCGAAGAGGAACCTCAAGAGCCTGAGGAGCCCGAAGAAGTAGAAAAACCGAGAAGAAAGATACATCTTACTGCCCTTCGGATTGAAAAGGAAATAGGTGGTGAGGGTGAAGAGATACCTTCGGTGAAGATAGTTGAGAAGGCCGTTGAAGTAGAAGAAGCCCTCAAGGATGCGCCTGTCTCTCCGGATGTAGTCGAACCGGTTGCAGAGAAGGAGGCCAGAACTGAGGCTGAACCCGAAGCAGAGCAAAAGAGGCCGAGGAAGGCCGCGTCCAAACGGGAGAGAAAACCCTCTGTGCAGGACCTTCTTGACGAAGTTGATGAGCTTGATTCAGATGAAGAGGATATCCCCGAGGTTTCTCAGGAGGAGCCTACCCTGAAGGTCGTTGAGATAAAACACTCTGCCGCTCCACAACCGACCTGGAGAAGGGAAATACCGAGGAAAAAGATACGGAAAGCAAAGAAAAAAGAAACTGA
>DAOVVW010000031.1 GCA_030636965.1 Pseudomonadota bacterium
CTTTGTTAAGGGATGAAAAATAGTCATCCAGAATGGATCGATGATCGAAGGCAATATCGTCCGGCAGGTTGTCTCTGGTAAACACCCTGGCTTCAGCAGCATCGTCCTGCCCGACGGGATTGCCCGAAGCTCTGGCAACGAATACTGTTGATACTGTGTGAAATCTTGGATCCCGATCCGGGTCGGAGTAGACACCCAGGAGCCGCGTAAGCTCAACATCAAGACTCGTCTCTTCCTTTGCTTCCCGGACCGCCGCCGCTTCAACAGACTCGCCATAATCCACGAATCCCCCCGGTATAGCCCAACCATGGGGCGGATTTTTCCTCTTTATCAGGACGATCCCGGCGCCATCGATCTCGATTATGATATCTGCAGTAGGAAAGGGGTTTCGAAATTCGGTCTTTTTATCCATTGGGAATCACATTGGGTATGAAGATCTGATGGATCAGGGCAGCGGCAGCGAAAACAACAAAGGAAAGGATCAGGACCGCCACAAAAGGAACACCGCGCCTGAAAAGGAAAAGGGCGGTAATGAAGAAAAAGATCGTAGGGATTATCGCGAAAAGAACTGATCTGGTGAATGTTGCAGCCAGTTGATAATCACCAGTGTCTACGTATAGCCAGATCAGGACGAGCAAAGTGGTCAGGGGCATGGCAGCAATAAGACCGCCCGTAGAGGGAAGCCTTTTGGCAAGTTCGCTCACTGCAGCGATCAGGAGCGCCGAGATTATCGTTTTTATAAGGAAATAAGGGATTCCGGACATAGGATCACTCTCTCGTCAGAGCGTCTATCCTGTCGGATATCTCCTTAAGAGGCTCCGGCTCAAGGCTCTGGATAGCCATGACAACTTTACCGTCCCGGTCAACCAGGACCGCAAAGGGGATAATATCCACACCGTAGCTCTCGTATATGAGCAGTTCCGGGTCCAGTATTACCTCATAGCGCATTTTTGCAGCGTATTTTTTTACCTGGGCCAGCATCCTTGGAGTGGGGGGATCGCCCGCAATGCCGACAAGGATAAAATTACGTTTCTGGTAAAGATCGTTGATCTTGTTTAAGGCCTCGATCCTGCTTATGCAGTCTCTGCAGAACACGGACCAGAAATTCAGAAGAACCACGTTCTTGCCCCGGTGATCCTTCAGGGAAAATGTACCCCCCTCGAGCATGTCTGTTTCAAACAGCGGCGCTCTGTCGCCATACTGCAGGGCAGCAACCCCGGTGGGCAAAAGCATTACCAGAACGAGGATCGTCGAAACGATCAGGAAAAACGTCCGTGTGAGTCCCTTTTCCGCCATAGCACCGTTCTCCTCTATACCTTGGATCTGTCTTCCTTGTTCAGATACCAGGCTATTCTTCTGAAGATGCCCCTGAAGATCCTCACATCCCTGGAAGTCTCTATTCCACTGGAAAGAATATCCTTCAAGTGCACCATAACATTTTTTTCGGGATTCCTGATAAAGAACCCGGTTCGTTCAAGAACAGTCTCTATCTGGAGATAGAGTTCCTCCATATCCCTCTCGGATGACCCACTGTAAGTGTGGACAGAATTCAGCTCAGGGTCAAGAGTCATCCTCAGCTCATACGCAAGGATCATGACCGATTGTGCAAGATTAAGGGAAGGATAATCTTCGTGGGAGGGTATTGACACAATACCATGGCACTGTGAAAGCTCTCTGGCCATCAGGCCGGAGTCCTCCGGACCGAACATAAGCGCCACTTTTTTCCCAACCATCTCCCTGGAGAGAAACCAGGCTGCCTGTCGTGGTGTCATTATCCTCTGCCGGCTGCTCTTTACCCTCCGGGAAACACCCAGCACCAGGTCATACCTGCCGATTATATCCTCAAGGCCATCGGTCTTCTCAGCCTGATCCAGTATATCCTGGGCAGAGGCAGCCATCATCCTTGCCTCGGAGGGCATATACCTTTCACTGTTCACCAGAACCAGACCGCCCAGTCCCATGTTCTTGATTGCCCTGGCAACAGACCCTATATTGCCGCCGTACCTGGGTTTAACTAAAACGATATCGATCGCCTTAAGAAACGAGGCGTCTATGTTTGCAGGGATCGTGTTTTTTTCTTTCGGGGTCTTCATTGTAGTTAATAAATAAGTTGAAAGTTAATTGAGCTTTGCGCTGTGAGCTATGGGCATTGGGCTTACAAAAAGTACCACTACATTACCTTTCCCCTCCCATCAAGGGAGGGGCGAAAACAAGCAAACCAATTCCAAGTATCGAAACAACCAGACATTATCACATTACCTACACCTCGGTCAGGTAACAAACTGGCGACTTGATATTATCGGATAACGGGATGTAGAATGGAACCGGGTTAAGAACATATACATAGAGGATTAATATGACCGTTTTTATGACAAAATCGCGGATTTTCTTTCTCATCCCCATCGTCCTGACATTAATTGCATCATCAAGCGCCTCTGCTGATTCACCGCTGCCCGACAACAAAAACGGCAATTACAACAGGATCATCCAGTGGTCAGGTGGACTGGGGGAGGGGTTCACACTGGTTCAGATACGCTGGGGCAATCACCACGATTACGAAAGACTCGTCCTCGAGTTTCACCCCGTTCGGGGTCTCGAAGGTACCAGCGAGTGGCCCCGGATGGAGATCTCCACCGAGGAATATCCCGTCAGAATGGCAATATCAGTCTCGGGTGCTGCAGGCGAGACCCAGAACCTTTTCACCGGTCAGAATCCTTTCCAAAAAAGCAGATTCATTTCCAGCCTGAACATTTACGACGCCTGCGACGATCTATCACTGGACCTTGTACCCTCCATGCCCGTTGTCTACGATATCTTCTCCCTCCGGAATCCAACCCGACTTATTATCGACATGAAGAGGAGCAGAGCCATACCGGCCGCAGCGGAGCGGTACTCCCTCAGGACATTACCTCTCCACGGTGACCAGCAGTGCTTTTTTTTGAAGAAGACTTCTGAAAAGGGGATCGACGGGCGCCTCCTGACAGATATTTCCGGTCAGATCATTGGCGAGGTTGGATTGTATGAAGATCTGGAGGAAGCCTTTTCAGCACGGGACAGTATGGCTGATCTGGGGAAGCGTTTTTCGCTAATTGTTAAAACTCGTGGGGCTTTTGACACTCCTGCTGAGTTCTAATCTAAGTTGTTGGTTGTTAGTTGTTAGTTGATAGTTATTTGTAGAATTACTAATTCACTTACCAACAACCAACCACTAACAACTATCAACTTTATTTTCGTTCGATATAGAAAAGCAGCGGCGGCGCCTGGTCGGGGCTAAAATCTCTCACGTGCCTGGCCTCCCTCACTATTCCCTCACCACCCATGGATCTAAAACCCGCCTTTTCCAGGAGCTCATATGCAACAGTATAAGTGTAAACAGCTTCATAATCCCACGACCACGCAAGCTCCAGGGTTTTGGCGATGAGTTCAGATGCAATACCAAATCCCCTGGCCTGTACGACGTTATCTTCTCTTATCTGCACATATGTGAATCTCATGACTCTCATATCTTCAGGGAAGGGGTTTCCCCTCGTAGAGTAGGGTGTGAACGCCTGGTATCCCACCACAGTTTTCCCCAGCAGGCAGATCATGACCCTGCCCCCGCATTTTTCAAGTGAGTTGAAGATATCTGACCACTCACCGAAGTGTCTCCTCTGCAGCGTATCGATCTGCAAACGATTCCTCTCCTCTCTGAGGGTGCGGTAGTTCAGGAGACCTTTTTCAGCGGCCCAGGCGACGCGTGCCCTGTCCAGGACTTTTTCACCACGGCCTCTTGATGAAGATTGTGCTGATGAGATCATTGTCCTACGGGGTTATATCCAGAAATGTGGGGATGGAGTAGTATTTTTCAGAGGGCATCGGGGGTTTCCGAGTGCTGGGTTTAGAGATATGAACAAGAAACCGGATACCGAACTTCTCAGCAGCTTTGAGCACATCAATAGTATCTTCGGCAAGGAGCGTGGTCCCAGGGTCGAACTGGATCAACTGCTGCAGTTTTTCCCAGCTCTCTGGCCGCTCTTTTGGCGCTCCAAGATCTTGTGAGGTGATCATAGCGTCGAATTTTCCCGCAAGGAGGGTCTTTTCCATCTTCAGGTCCAGAGTCTTGCTGTGAGCGTTGGTAACCAGGTAAACCCTCTTGCCGATCTCCCTTATCCTGTCAAGGAAAGGTATCACAAATGGATGCACCGATATCAGGTGGTCCACCTGCCTTTTGAGCTTCGGAATATCAAGACCAAGCTCGTCGGACCAGAAATTCAGGTCTGTCCAGTTAAGGGTTCCCTCATGCGCTCTGTAGTGCTCCATGAGCTTTTCCCTGGCATCTTGCACGCTGATACCATTATTTGCCGCATACTGCTGTGGGACATACTCTTCAAAAAAATGATCATCAAAATGCTTATCCAGTAGTGTCCCGTCCATATCCAGGAGGACAACGTCGATCTGTTCCCAATTCGGGACTGTGTTCATATTATCCATATTGCCCTGTCTAATCCCTCACTCTTGAGGCCTGCGAAATAATACCCAGGTAGCCAGCCAGCGCCCAAAGGGTTCCAAGGGCCAGTATAACCGCTCCTGCGATAACCAGCCAGACGCCTGGATCATAGTGAACCCTGTACCTGCCAATGGTAGACTCCCTCAATTGACCAAGGGTTACAGTAGTGCCGTCTAATGAGATCGTGCTCCTGTTTCCGGGCGCGGACGATATGTAGCCAGTGTCTACAACAGTTCCCTCTGTGTCCCTCATCACCAGGAACAGCCCAGGTCCGGCAAGATTCCTCATCGTCTGCCCCGCCTGGACAATACCTTCAAGGATCAGTTTTCTGCCCCTTGCAAGTTCCACTGCAGTACCCCTCTCCATGTACCTGGCGCCGGCCTCCGAAGTTCCCACTACCCCTCCGGTGATGAAGTGTCCGTAATCATCAGGCGGATAAACTACAGTATACCCGGAGATAAGTGGGTGGTTCAGACTTATCCTTCCCCTGGCAGATACCCCGCCATCACCAGTAAGGGATATTTCGCTAAGTGTATCAAGGGAACCACCGTCGGGCGACCTGACCACCTCCAGCTTTTTAAGACTTAAGGTAAGATCCATCATGGGTATCTTACTAGCTCCCCCTTCAATTACATCAACCAGCGTCCTCTGGCCAAACGCACTACCCAAAACGAACCCGGCAAAAATTAACAGGAAACCAAGATGAACAAGTACCTCACCGATGCCCTTGAACCTCCTCCTCTTCCTGAAAAACCAGTTCGCTGTGCACAGGAGAAGGCTTACCACCATGAGAAATGTCAACACCACCATAATGTAGATCCACAGCGACTGCGGCAGCGTCTCCGGAGCGACCTCTCTGAGCCAGACATTGAAAGGAACAGAGTCCATCTTTACCCAGAACTTGGGATCGTCAAAGTACGCGGCAATAGAACCCAGTCCCAGATTCAGAATCCAGAGAAAACAGATCACGACAAAGGTAACCGGAGAGGTCAGAGTACTCCACACAATGTTTACAGTTCTTGTGAACCCTGCCGGTCCGCTTCTTTTCTTTTCCTGATAGTTCATTGAAGTAACGCTGCCTTTTAAAGGAGGGGGTGGGAAGTTGAAAATAGAAGTCCCAGACCCAGATATGTGAACAGAACCAGTATGAAACCGGCAACTGCAAGGATGTTCAGGGGCCATCCCTCCCACGCCGGCCTGTTCCTCACATGAAGAACACCCGAGTAATAGAACCAAAGGATCCAGGACCAGATACCCTTGATCCGCCAGGTCCAATAGGATCCCCAGGCAAGGTATGCCCAGAGGCTTCCAGCGATCATGGTCCAGGTGAACAGGATGTATCCTATGTACAGGCTCTCATCCAGCATCCTCCTGGTGCCTCCCTCAAAGGATATTTCTGCTCCAGCCAGCCTGTAACATCCCAGTATGGCCCCCAAACCGAACAAGCCGTACGCCGCGAAGGAGGTCGCGATGTGGATCATAAACAGGGGCGTATCGAGGGCGGGGATGAGAGGAGCCACAGCCCTCGGCCCCTTCATTGCCAACATCAATGAAAGAACCGCAAAAAGCATGGAGGCAGGCAGGAGCTTGCCGGCACCGTACCTCAGATAAAAGTACAGGGTGAGGGCTACCACCCAGAAGGTCAGAAAATGCTGGGTCTCGAAAAGTCCGGTAACCGGCAGGTGTCCACCGGCTCCCCACCTGAGCAGGAGCTGAGCCGTCTGAAAGGCCAAACCAAGAGTTGCGATCCACACAGCTGTGATACCAGGAATCTTGTTTGAGACCCGCGACAGGAACCAGGCAGCAAGGGACAGCACATAGCAGCCAAGTGCGGTGAAGTGCAATATGTTCCAGAGTGTGGTGGGCATTTTCCCTGTTCAACGTTCAAAGTTCAAAGTTTAATGTCTAATGTTCTAAACCCAATATCAAAATAACTATAAGCTATAATAAAAAAAGCAAGTATAGACGATACGGTACTTGAAAGGTAAATGTTTCAAGGACACCAGACCAGACAGGGCAGGATTATTATGACAATAGCAAGCAAAACGAGAAATGATATAATTAGAGATCGAACCCCTCTGCAATTACGGGATGTAAACGAGTGGGGACTCGCCATGTTTATCAGCTCCGGAAAGCAGGTGTTCGTTCCGTGAATGAAAGTCACTTAAGAATCCTCAGCATTGCTGTTTTCGCCATCGGATACGTGGTTATTATCATTGCGGAGATGGCAGCTCCCCTGAGGGACCGCAAAAAGTCCCTGGTCAGTCGCCTGCCCACCAACGCAGGTCTAACCCTTCTGGCATTTATTACAGGTGCATTTATCGTCAGGCCTGTAGCACTGTGGGCGTCGTTGTGGTCCTCAAAAAACTCTATCGGACTGCTTCACACCGTCCATCTCCCCGGCTGGCTCAACTTCATCGCTGCTTTCATGCTTATGGATCTTACATTTTACTATTGGCACCGGATTAACCACACGGTTCATCTCCTCTGGCGTTTTCACAGCGTTCACCACATAGATCCCGACCTTGATGTAACGACATCTTTCAGATTTCACTTTGGGGAAATACTCTATTCCACAGTTTTCAGGGTACTTCAGGTCAGTTTATTAGGAATAGGACCTGTCACTTACGTTGCATACGAGCTCATTTTTACGGGCGCCACGTTATTTCACCACAGCAACCTGAGGATACCTGTCGACATTGAAAGGCGTCTTAATCGGGTGATCGTCACTCCAAGAATGCACGGCATTCACCACTCCGTTGTGAGGCGTGAACTGAATTCCAATTATTCGGTTATATTCCGGTGGTGGGATACCATCAATGGAAGCCTGTTGCTCAACATCCCTCAGTCTGCTATCAACATCGGGGTGGGCAGATACCAGAACCCCGAAGACAACAGTTTTTTCAAGCTCCTGGCTCTGCCTTTCAGGGCTTTTACCAGGGAACGTGCGTCAGGCAGGCCTCGATTTGGAGCTTCGGGTAGAAATGTGCTTGCGGAATAATCAAGTTGTTGGTTGTTAGTGGTTAGTTGATAGTTAACTTTGAACATTGAACCTTGAACGTTGAACGCAAAAACAATACAGATGTCCAAACCAGAAAAACAGAAACCAAACAGACTTATCAAGGAAAAAAGCCCGTACCTTCGCCAGCACGCCTATAATCCGGTGGACTGGTATCCCTGGTCTGCCCAGGCCTTTCTGAAAGCCACCTCCCAGGACAGACCTATCTTCCTGTCCATCGGCTACTCCACCTGTCA
>DAOVVW010000150.1 GCA_030636965.1 Pseudomonadota bacterium
CATCCTCCCTTTCTGATCTCCCCTCGACAATAAGAACGCCCTGAAGCTCTCCGGTGCTGCCCCCGTAATCTCCTACAAGCAGCACGGTTCCCGGTATACCTTTGAAGAAAGTACCAGGTCTGAGACCCTTTAGGAAAGCACTCCCGGAGATCTCTGTGATATGTCTGTTATATGCTGAAAAACTGGCCGGAGATAGAACTGTATTGACAAACAGCACACACGCAAAAACGATGAAGGAGATTCCGGCGAAGGGCCAGAAGAGAGATATAGGTGATATCCCCGTTGAGAATATAGCTGTCAGTTCATTGTCCTGTTTCATCTGGTCGAGGGTCGATATCATCGCCATAAGAAAGGCAAGAGGTATGCTGTACGATAGAAGTGGGGGAGTGAGAACCAGGAAGGAAACTAAAAACTGTTGTAAATTCTGGATGTTGTTGGCCATCTGGTCTATCTGGCGGGACATCTGGTCCATCATGAGCAGTGCGGTGAACACAGCGACACCGATGAGGAACGACGTGATGAATTTGCCCAATATGTACTTGTATATTTTCTTTGGCATTGTTTTCTCAGAGCATTAGAGCATTAGAAATTGGATTAACTATTTTCACCCCTCCCTTGATGGGAGGGGACAAAGGGGAGGGTGGTAATATATCCCCCTCTCCTCGCCTGCCGTTCAAGGTTTTTCAACAACGGCAGGCTTCCTCTCCCACCAGGGGAGAGGAAGAGTAGGGTTATGGAGCTTTTATGTAGGCCCAATACCCCACGCCTGATTTCACTAATTGCCAATCACCAATAACCTATCACTAACCACGTATTATGCATCACCCATCACGATACCTGACCTTGGACCTTGGATTTGGGATCTTGGACCTATCACGCCACTCGACTTAATATAACATCGGCGTGAAACCATACAACACGAAAAACTCTGATAAAGAAGATATTTTCCCACAAAAACGACAATGTTCTGTTGACGGGAAGGGATTTGTGATGGTAGTTTCTGGTAAATAATGCGCCCATTGAGGGGCGCCCAAATCGATGACTTGCGGTGCAAATTATTGATTTGTGAGGAAAGTGTAAATGACATTTTTCGCTTTTTACGACGCTATCAATATTTAAACAGTAAAGAGAAATGGGCAAGCAATGTCAGAACGGGCTGTCATAGTACTTATCGGTGAAAATAACTTTTCGATCCCCTTTAAAGATGTGGATGAAATTGTCAGTTACGAGAAGGTTCTCTCCAGAGACAATCTGCCTGAGGGTATGCTGTCTGCGGACAGAAAAGAGCCATACTGGGTTGCCGCGAGGGACAAGTGGTTGCCTCTTGTCTTTCTCATGCCTGGCGCGAAAGTTACCGAACACTCACAGGTTGTGATAATTGATCAGGACCCTAAAAACGTTGCCCTTTCGGTAGATCAGGTTGTGGGGATGGAGGATCTTGATACTCTCATTTCACTTCCAAGACTGGTATCGGCATGCACCCGGTTTCCACTGTCAGGTGTGCATTTGTGGAAGGAGAAAGTTGTTTTAGAACTTGACCTTTCGAGGTTTATTTAATATTTGTGTTAGGATAACCTAAATGGTAGAAAACCGGTTAATTGCGTTCACAGCAACACAGCACAGTTTTGCTGTCCCGCTTGAAGAAGTACGTGAAGTAATAGACGTCGGCAGGATTGAATCAATACCTGGAAGCATTCCGCCTCTCGAGGGTCTGGCTATATACCGGAAAGACAGGATACTCCCGGTATTTTCCATGAACCAGTTATTGGGAGGGGATGAAAGAGGCGAGGGTGATTTTCTGCTTGTCGTGGAAGTGGGTGGAGAGTCGCTCGGCATACGCATTGTGAAGATTGGAAGAGTGACCGGCTATCCTTCAGATGACCGTATCAGCAGGTACGAAGGTGCCCCCAATGTCCCCGATGGTGCAGTATTGGGGAAATTCCAGGAGAAGGACGAAGAGTTTCTAATCCTGGATCTGGATCGGCTCTTCAGTGAACTGGCCCAAAAACTGGAAGGCACTTCCCGGGAGCCTGAAGGCCGATCTCTCTGAACATCCCCTGGGGGGAGGAATTAACATGAAAAAGATTCTCGTTGCTGATGACAGTGTTACCATACAGAAGGTGATCGCGCTCACCTTTGCCGAAGAGTCCTTTGAGATACAGTCTGTTGGTACGGGTTCGGATGCCCTGGACAAGATCAAAGAGTGGCAGCCCGATATAGTGCTAGCCGATGTGATCATGCCCCAGATGAACGGATATGAGCTGTCCAAAGCGATCAAGGAGGATCAGTCCACCAGCAACATCCCTGTTCTGCTTCTTGCAGGCACCTTCGAGGCCTTCGATGAGGAAGAGGCCAAGGCCGCTGGAGCCGACGATTATATTACGAAACCCTTCGAATCCGGAGAACTCATAAGTAAAGTGAAGAACCTGACCGGACTTGTGGATACCGCTCCTGCGCAGGAACCAGTTGCCGCTGTGCCGGAGGCGCCCGAACAGGTTCCACAGGAGATACCATCGGAACCGCTACCACAGGCAGATCCGCCTGCCGCCGAATCAATTTCGGCTGCGGTACCATCACCCGAACCCCCAGCAGCGGTTGTTGAAGAGCTGACAGCAGATTTTCCTGAATCGGTGGATTTTGAACCTGTAGCTCCAGAGGCCACATCTCCATCGGCCGATGGCGAGCCGGATATCTGGGATATTCTGAGCGAGGTTTCATCGGATATTGATACTGAATTGCCTTCGGCCGCGCCGCCTGAGGCGGAAACTTCCGTCCCGTCATTGGGACCGCTGGAAGACGCCGGTGTGGTTGACGTTGGAAGTTTTGAGGTGGGTCTGGACAGGGAAGTTGAGTCTGTGCCGGAAGTTCCCATTGTGGGCGCTGAGATCAAACCTGAAGAAGAGGTAGTGGAGTTCTCTCCAGTGCCCCAGGAATCTCCTGTAAACGACATAAGCCATGTAGAGGAGAGGGAGAGGGACTTCTTCGGGCTCGATGAAAGCCAGGAAACTGGGCCAGATATAGGCTCTTTGGATGATGCAATAGAGGAGATCTCCTTCGAAGTAGAAGAGGTTTCCCAAGGCGCTGATGAGGCTTCTTTTATAGTGCCTGATCCCCTGGAGAATCAGCAGGAGACAACAGGTGAGACGGTTTCGCCGGAGGTGTTCATGTCCGATATCCCGGCTGAGGCAGGTCAGGTTGAGGAAATTCCGGACGTTCACACAGAACCGGATCCTGCTTCCGTTGAGATGAGCCCCACCGCTGAGGAGATAGCTCCAGTTCTGGAAGTCCAGGACATTCCTTTCGCCGCTGTTCCTGAGGCCGTACCGGATGAAGGTGAGATGCCGGTTCTTGAAGAACCCCAACCTGAAGCTTCAGTTCCGGTTGCAGGTGATCAGATCCAGATCGATGATGACCGCATCATGGAACTTGTGCGGAAAATAGCTGAGGAGAAGGCCGAAAAAGTAGCGTGGGAAGTGATCCCGGAATTGGCCGAGGTTCTCATAAGGGAAGCAATTGCAAAGATAAAGAGCGAATCCTGACACAAAATGAGGTTTGGTACTGGAGGGCTTTTCGGGATACCGTGAGCCCTCTTTTTCGTTAAGAGGTTATTAGATGAAGAAAGAGTTACCGAAGCATTTCAACCCTGCTGAGTCCGAAGGCAGATGGTACAAATTCTGGATGGATAAAGGCTATTTTCACGCAGATGAGAGTTCATCCTCACCTCCCTACAGTATAGTTATCCCACCTCCTAACGTCACCGGATCTCTACATATGGGTCATGCTCTCAATAATGCACTACAGGACATCCTCATTAGATACAACAGGATGAAGGGGCTGGAGACTCTCTGGATGCCGGGGATGGACCATGCTGGAATCGCGACTCAGAACGTAGTGGAAAGGGAGCTGGCCATTGAGGGGAAAGACCGGCACGCTATGGGCCGCGAACGCTTCATAGAGAGGGTCTGGGAATGGAAGGAAAAATATGGAGGGCTCATTCTTAAGCAGCTGCAGGGACTGGGTGCCACATGTGACTGGGAAAGAGAACGTTTCACCATGGACGAGGGACTTTCCCGGGCTGTGAGGGAGGTTTTCGTGCGCCTCTATCACGAAGGTTTCATCTACCAGGGGGATTATATTGTCAACTGGTGTCCGCGGTGCCATACAGCCATTTCGGATCTGGAGGTCGAGCACCAAAGTACACAGAGCAGTCTTTAC
>DAOVVW010000255.1 GCA_030636965.1 Pseudomonadota bacterium
ATCACTGGTCTACCACTTCGGCATCAAGGAGTTCTCCTACTACACTGTTTTGTTCAGCGTATCTCGTGCCCTCGGCGTTCTGGCACAGCTGATCTACAACAGGTCCCTGGGAGCTCCCATCGAGAGGCCCAAATCCGTTACAACTGAGTTCGTTAAGGAATTTGTGGCGGGCAAGGGGTAGGTAATCACGGCTTTCAAATGAACCCGGTCCGGCATTAGCTGGACCGGGTTTTTTTATTTCTAAAATGCTAGAATTTCATGACTATTAATCTGAACCAAAAGTGAGAAATAGAAATTGACAGAAAAAGACATAAAAGCTGTTGGAATAATATCAGGTGGGCTGGACAGCATGCTGGCCTGTCGGGTGCTTATGGACCAGGGAATCAACGTCACCGCCATAACATTTGTTACGCCTTTTTTCGGGAGTGCCAAAGGCGAGACTGCTGCCGCTTCTCTGGGAATAACCCACCACGTGATTGATATTACCGGGGAGCACCTGAAGATGGTCAAGGCTCCCAAGTACGGGTACGGCAGGAATATGAATCCCTGCATAGATTGTCACGCGATGATGTTTACAAAAGCCGGCGAAGTCATGGAAGAAATTTCCGGGCACTTTCTTTTTTCCGGGGAAGTCCTGGGCCAGAGGCCCATGTCCCAGAACGTGAAAGCACTGCGCCTGGTGGAGAAGGAATCCGGATATGATGGGCTGATCGTGCGTCCACTTTCCGCAAAGCTTCTGCCGGAAACTGAAGCGGAAAAAGCAGGGTTCGTTGACCGGGAGCGGCTTCTGGACATACAGGGAAGATCGCGCAAGAGGCAGATGGAGCTTGCTGCCGGCTATGGACTCAATGAATTCCCGACACCCGGGGGTGGATGTCTCCTCACCGACCCCGGCTTTTCGATACGCTTAAAGGAACTTTTTGAGGTCTCCCCACAAGCCGATGCCACAGATGTCACGCGCCTGAAGTACGGGCGGCATTTCAGACTACCGGGGGGCAGTAAGGCCATCGTGGGCAGACATAAGGATGATAACGATGAACTGGAAAAACTCTTTTCCCCGGACGACTACTCCCTTCAGGTTGAGGGTATTACCGGGCCTCTGGTTCTGTTGGAGAAGGGTGCGGATGAAGGCGACATCAAAATAGCCGCGGCGCTGACACTCCGTTACAGCAGGGCAGCGGGCAGGACGGCGGCGGCGGTTATCATGACGGGTACGGGGGAGACCGAACGGAAGGTAACAGTGGCTCCGGCGGATGATGAAGCGACGGAAAGGTATCGCATTGCCTGACGGACAACACCCGGACGATAAAAACATAAATAACGAGGTCTTCGCAGAGATTCCCCTGGATGGAATCCTTGACCTTCACACCTTCTCACCGCGGGATGTCGCTTCGGTTGTGGAGGAGTATCTGATCGCCTGCCGTGATGAAGGGGTTCTTGCGGTTAGAATAATCCACGGCAAGGGCAAGGGGGTTCAGAAAAGGATCGTCAGGAAAGTCCTTGAGGGGCTCAGTTTTGTGGTTGAATACAGGGATGCGGAAGGTACTGCTGGAGGATGGGGCGCGACGATCGTCACTCTCAGCGCTACTGATTGACTTCGCCAGCTGCAGTTACGGCCCTCTTCACCATTATGGGGCCGACGAGTTCCATAAGAAGTGTGGTTGCAGCAACCAGGTTAACAATAGTTCTGGCGATGTTCTCTGCTTCTGTACCTAGTCCGGAAAAGTCCTGCAGAACAACCAGCGAAAGACCTATAGCAACACCCGCTTGACTCAGCAAAGCAGGTCCCAAATACCTGCGGATCTTTAACTCAGCACCCGCAAAAGATGCTCCTGCCCAGGAACCAAACCACTTGCCAACTCCTCTTGTAAATATATAAATAAGCCCGACAACACCTATATTAGAGAGCCACCTGATATCCAGTTCGGCACCGATCAGCACAAAAAACATGAGGTAAAGAGGGGGGGTTATGTCCTCCAGGGTTTTTAGAAGGTGCGTAACCTCAGCGTGGGCAAGGTTAAATGCCACCATTCCAG
The DNA here is from genome assembly GCA_030636965.1 of Pseudomonadota bacterium. Lineage (GTDB taxonomy): Bacteria > BMS3Abin14 > BMS3Abin14 > BMS3Abin14 > BMS3Abin14 > SZUA-178. Next base: position 2,037 of record DAOVVW010000255.1, read on the forward strand.
CGGTGAGAGTGGCCAGCATAAGAGAGAGGTGGTAGGTCTGGGCCAGTCCAGCTGTCATCATTATAAGCCCCATTGAGAAGATAAGAGCTGTGTGTGGGTTGGTTATTCTTTTCAGGACCTGAGCAGTGACGATTCCTGCTGCCGCGCCCAATAGAATGCCGCCTGCAACCTCCAGGGAAGCAGGTGTGAGTATCTGCATCATGGAATGACTTTTACCGGAAAGCATGGAGACGGCTATCGCTTCGCCCAGGCCGAAGAGAATGATAGCAACTGCATCATCCAGGGCGACTATAGCCATTATCATTGTGGTTAGAGATCCCTTCGCCTTTGTTTCCCAAAGCACATTGAGGGTTGCTGCTGGAGCAGTTGCCGATGCCAGGGGGCCAACAACCATTGCCATTGGAAGACTCCTGGTAGCCATGTAAACAGCTCCTCCTACCAGAAGTGTGGTAAAAATTGTCTGCACAAAAAGTATTGTCATGACCTGTGAACCGTGCTTCCGGAAAACATCGATGCCCAGTTGCCCGCCAACAGTGAACCCGATAATCCCGAGAACCATGGGAATTATCATTCCCAGATCGTGAAGCACGTTTTTGCTTATGATACCGGTAACGGATTCTCCGAGGAGGAGGCCGAAGACTATATACCCGACAAGTGCGGGCATACGAAGAGCGTAGGCGCCCTTGCCTGCAAGCAGTCCAACGAACAGGATGATTCCGATGATTAACAGGGGATTCAATGTTGATAGGGTCGTAAAAAGTCCATTCTTGGCTTTTTACTCCTCGGAAAGTGAAAAGTGTCATTTTCACTTTCCTCACAGGATTTTGTTATTGTTGCAAAAAGTCCATAAGCGGCTTTTTGCTTCTCGGGAAGGGAAAAGCGTCGTTTTCCCTTCCCTCACGAATCCATAACTATATATTAAGGTTATGGATTCGGGCGCCCATGCTCG
>DAOVVW010000126.1 GCA_030636965.1 Pseudomonadota bacterium
CGATGGAGCAATTACGGGGGATGAGGCGACAAAGCACTGGGAAAGGATCAAATACGAAACGGAGGGCAAAACCAGGACCGACCGTCCAACCGGGTTACCAATATTGCACAGGACCCTCAGGCTCCAGGAGAAGGCCGTCAGTTTCGGTTGCGACTGGGAAAAACCGGAGGATCTCCTGGCCAAGGTTGCCGAAGAACTGGGTGAGATGAGATCAGCCCTGGACTCTGGAGACCGGGAGGGGCTGCTTGAGGAGGTGGGTGACCTCTTTTTCATGACGGTCAACCTGTCCCGCTTCCTCAATATCCATCCCGACGATGCCATTGAAGGGTCGCTGATAAAATTCAGAAAACGCTTCAAGTCCATGGAGCAGCAAGCAGAGCAGGAAAACCGCTCTTTAGTGGAAATGGACATCGATGAAATGGAAGAACTCTGGGAAGTGGCAAAGAGAGAAGAAAAAGCGATGAAATGATAATCGAGGGGGACCAGGAGGATGACTATGGACAAATGCAGAACTTTACTGAACTGGCAAATCGTTGTCGTTGCGGCATTGTGCACGCTTCTTTTAACAACACCGGTACCTACCCTGGCCCAAGCGGGTGAATTGGCCGGAGTGACCCTTGCAAACTCCCTGAAAATAAACGACGTGGATGCTTCACTTGTGGGCATGGGACTGAGGAAAGTGATTGTTATAAAGGTCTATGTATCAGGTCTCTATATGGAATCTCCCACAAATGTTCCAGCCGAGGTCATTGAAGCCGACATGCCCAAGGGTATGGTCGTTCACTTCCTCTACAAACTGAGCGCAAAGAAATTAAAGAAAGAATATCGTCACAAAATTGAAGAAAATACTCCTGAACGCTCGGATGACCTTAATCGCCGCATAGATAAATTTATTGATATGTTTACAGATCCAACACAGAAGGGCGACGAATTCATCTACACTTACATCCCGGGCGATGGCGTCACCATTTCCATCGGCGGAAAAACAAAGGGAACGATTTCTGGAGACGACTTTATGAAAGCGTTGTTCAGGGTATGGTTCGGAGAAAAACCGTTCGACAAAAAGCTGAAGAAGGGACTCCTGGGACTCAATTAAAGGGTCCTGGAGTCGGGTCCTGCCTTCTGCCGTTCATTTATAAAAGCTGGTAAATGTGAGAAGGCATGGCGCAACCCCGATTGCAGTTAGCTCAATGGGAGGAAAAAATGCGAAGGCCAACTTTTATTGCTGTCATTCTGTCATTATTTCTTACACCCTTCATACACATGCCGGTCAGCGCTGCCACCAAGGGCCCCGTGGTGGTAGCCTCCAAGATAGATACTGAAGGGGCCCTCCTGGGCAAGATGATAGTACTTCTTCTCGAGGAGAACGGCTTTAAAACTGTGGACAAGACCGAATTCGGCCCCACGCCCATGATCCGCAAGGCGATCTCCTCAGAACAGATCGATATATATCCGGAATACACCGGTAACGGCGGATTCTTCTTCGGTATCTCCGACCAGCCCATATGGAAGGATGCCCTCAAGGGTTATCTGAAGGTAAAGGAACTGGACAAGAAGAATAACGATATTGTCTGGCTGACACCGGCGCCTGCGAACAATACCTGGGCCATCTGCGTCCGCAGGGATCTCGCGAATAAAGAGAGACTATCCACCCTCGAGGATTTTGCAAGCTTTGTTAACAGGGGCGGTCGGGTGAAATTGGCGGGTTCTGAAGAATTCGTGACTAGCGGCGCGGCGCTACCTGCGTTCCAGAAGGCCTACGGCTTTTCCCTACGCAAGGACCAGCTCCTGACTCTTTCCGGAGGAAACACAGCCCAGACGGAAAAAGCCGCGGCCCAAGGCATAAGCGGGGTTAATTTCGCCATGGCCTACGGCACCGACGGGCAGCTTGCCGCCCTGGGTCTGGTTGTGCTGGATGACACCAAGCGCGTGCAGCCTGTCTACGAGCCGACGCCCATTATCAGGGCCAAAGTGCTTGCCAAATACCCGGAGATAGAGGGAATTCTGGATCCGGTATTCAAGTCCCTGGACCTGGTCACCCTCCAGACCCTCAACGCCTCCATAGCAGTAGAAGGCCTGGATGCAAGGGAAGTAGCGGCAAAATACTTGAAATCGAAGGGATTTATAAAGTAATGGGGCTTTGGGCTTTGGGCTATGGGCCATGGGCTAAAATCACTTATAGATATATTTTTCCTATACCTCTTCACTGAAGCCCAATGCTTACTGCTCAGAGCACAAAGCAGTTCAAGTTTATTAATATTGACCGGGTTGCTCTGATTGCGGCCGCAGCCGGACTTTTATCGACTTTTGCTGCCGGGTTCGTAACCTTCAAACCCAATCGCATTGCAGCCGGTGAGGCCTTTTCCCTGGCTGCATCTGTTCCCCTGCAGGGTTTTCTTGCCTTCCTGGCCCTGTGGATCCTTGTCGCCCTTTTATCTATTTCAGGCATTCGCCTCGAGAAGCAAGCCGTTTTCACGTCAATATGTGGAGGGTCACTGCTTCTTCTCACCTTTTTCCTCGCTGGCCAATATGCCACCGCCGCCACACTGGAACATGGATCCATATCCAGGATCTCGCCTGGAACCGGAATGTGGATAATGGTCTTCGCCGAAGTTGTGCTGCTCCTGAATGCGGTGCAGCGTGGGGGGGAACGGACGCGTTTCGTCACAGCTCTGTCAGCGGCAACAGTAGCAGGTTTTGTTTTTCTACTCCTGACCGGTCACCTGAACGACATATCCATAATGAAGGAGTACTTTAACCGGCAGGACCGGTTCTTCAGCGAGTTTAAGGTACATTTACTGTTGGCCACCTCCTCGGTGGGAGCCGCCACATTGCTGGGTATCCCCCTGGGGATCCTGGCGCTGAAAAAAAAGAGTCTCGATGCTCCCACGTTCTTTACTCTCAATATTCTCCAGACAATCCCCAGCCTGGCCCTCTTCGGCATCCTGATCCCCCTGCTGGCATACCTGTCAGCCAGGTACTCCCTGATCAGAGAGATAGGCGTACAGGGGATTGGATGGGCACCCGCGGTTACAGCTCTCACCCTCTACTCCATCCTTCCCATCGCCAGGAACACCTACGCCGGTTTCGCAACCGTAGATCCAGGGGCACTGGATGCTGGTCTGGGCATGGGAATGACCAGGACCCAGCTTCTCATGAAAGTGGAAATACCCATTGCATCTCCCGTGATACTCAACGGTATCCGCATCGCACTGGTCCAGGCTATTGGACTTACAGCGGTGGCCGCCCTCATCGGAGCAGGGGGGTTCGGAGTATTCATCTTTCAGGGATTGGGGCAGGCGGCCGTGGATCTCATACTACTGGGCGCAATACCCACGATACTCCTTGCAGTAGCGGCAGACGGGATCACCAACTGGTGCATCGCAGTGATTCAGCCCAGGGGGATCAGATGATCGAACTTGTGAACGTAACAAAAGAGTACCCTGGTACGGTAGCAGTAAAAGACCTTACATTTGAAGTCGGGGACGGGGAGTTCTGTGTCCTGATCGGCCCTTCCGGCTGCGGCAAATCCACAACATTGCGTATGATAAACAGACTTATCGAGGCGACCTCGGGTACCCTTCTCATCGACGGCACCGACATAAGGGATTACAGACCCGAAGAACTTCGAAGGAAGATCGGCTACGCTATCCAGAGCGTCGGTCTTTTCCCCCACATGACCGTGGCCCAGAACATATCGGTAGTGCCGGGACTCCTTAAATGGGAAACGAGCAGGATTGATAAACGGGTTGGCGAACTGCTGGATCTCTTTGGACTTGACCCGTCTGCCTATAAAGGAAAGTATCCCAGGGAGCTTTCCGGTGGAGAGGCCCAGAGAGTTGGTGTAGCCCGGGCACTGGCAGCCGATCCATCCATACTCCTCATGGACGAGCCATTTGGAGCCCTTGACCCAATTACGCGGGAATCCCTTCAGAATGAGTTTTCGCGTATTCAGCGAGGCCTGAAAAAGACCATTGTGTTTGTTACCCACGACATAGATGAGGCCATCCGGCTCGCGGCCAGGATCCTCATCATGAGGGAAGGCGAGCTTGTTCAGTACGACACTCCAGAAAACATCCTTACCAGTCCGGGTGATAAATTCGTCCTGGAGTTCATCGGGACCGACAGGGCACTGAAGCGCCTTGCCAGGCTCCCGGTACAGGGCCTGATGAGATCCGCCTTATCAGTGGTCCTGAGCGATGATCCCGGGAAAGTAGAAAAATCCCTGGCAGAAAACAGCTACCTTTGGGTTACGGACAATGAAGGTCGGCTGAAAGGATGGTTGGATCGGAAAGTTCTGGACAAAGCACCGTTTAATATGGAGGACTCCATCGTCAGGATCAGAGTTGCCGATTTTGCCGTCAGTCCGGACTCCACCGCTAAAGAGGCGCTCTCCAAGATGGTCCTTGCAGGGACCAGCAGCGCGCCGGTCGTGGACAATACAGACCTTCTGGTTGGAGAGATCCGTCTCGCCGACCTGCTTGAAGCCTGATGAACAGGATACCTTCATGAAACTAAGCGGACGAATAAAGATCCTGATCCTGCTTTCAGGTATCTTCTTAATACTTATTTTCAGTGAGTGGACATGGAGGGCGATCGTATCAGGGATTGCCCCGGATCCATCCACCGCTATATACGACAGGGCCCCGTTTCACGTGCTCGTCAGGGAGCATATCAGCCTTGTCTTCATCTCCAGCATCATGGCAACATTTATTGGTCTGCTTGCCGGCATCTTCGTAACCAGGGAATCG
>DAOVVW010000037.1 GCA_030636965.1 Pseudomonadota bacterium
ATAGTTTCACGCCCAGCCAGGGTCTACACTAGCGGGATCGTCGGACTACAGCTGCTTGTTACCTTTTTTGGGATGCATCTGCTTAGATATGTGTTCAACGTTGAACGTTCAAAGTTCAATGTTCGATAAATCCAAAATCCAAGACTAAAGAACCACGTGCTGCGACGCTTCTCGCAATGATCTGGCCTTTGGCCAGAGTTTCTGATTTCGGGTTTTTCTAAATCACTAACCTTGTTTTCTCCGTGTCCTCCGTGCCTCCGTGGTGAAAAAATGACTTTCAACCTTCAACTTTTAATTTCAACTCTATACATTCTTGTTAAACTCCAACAAATTCCATATAATTCACCAGTTATGGAGATCTTCCAGCAGGCCAGATTAGTCGTTGAGAAGTATCTATCCAGATACGATCTGCCATCCCCGTGGGAATTCGGGCTGATCGATTCGATCACCTTCACAGCTGCCTGCCTTTCAATACTATTCTTCATAGTCTTTCTCTTCCGCAACAGGCAGACTCGATCAAAATTGGACAGGCCGTCTCGCACTCTTCTGAAAAAAGCGAAAAAAGCAGAGAAAAAAGGGAATTTCAAGGATGCCGGTGATCTATACATGGCTGCAAAAAGCTATGAGGCTGCCGCAAAAGCGTTCATCCAGATCTGGGATTACCGAAAGGCAGCCGAAGCCTGCCTGAAGAGTGATGATTTTATCAACGCTGCCAAGTGCCTGGTAAAGGTTGAGGATTACAGCAAAGCAGCAGATCTCTTCCTGAAAGGAAAGGATTTTGCGCAGGCTGGTGAGAACTTGCTGAGAATAGGACTGTACCAGGACGCCGCGCCACTTTTCGAACGGGGTAGCGAACCTGTAAAAGCTGCTGAATGCTACGGCAAGATGGGGCTCTATCAGAAAGCGGGTGAACTTCTTTCGAGTAACGGTGACCACGCAAAGTCTGCTCCATATCTATTGCGGGCTCTTCAGGAGAGGATCAGCAGAAGAAATGCCTCAGTATCTCTTGATGAAGATGCAGTAGCCAGGAACCTGGCACTTCTGGCTTCTGCGAGTCTCATTGAATCAGATAATAAAAAGAAGGCAGCACAGGCACTGGAACTTGGCGGCCTTGTATCAAATGCTGCAAAACTGTACGAGGAACTCGGCGACAGACGCAGAGCATCAAAACTCTACATGCAGATCAAGGATACTGCGGCAGCAGCCAGAGTTATGGAATCTTCCGACCATCCGGACGACGGCGGCCACGATATCGCTGAGGCCTTGCTGGAGGAGGGAAAGCTTTCAGAAGCCGCTGATCTTTTTACACGTTTGGGAGAGTGGAAGAAGGCCGGTCAGATCTACAGGCAGGCAGACATGATGGAAAAGGCGGCAGACGCTTTCAGGATGGCGAATGAGAACAGGGCGGCCGCCGATATCCTCCTCAAACTCAGCAAGCCATCTGAAGCGGCTGAACTGCTGGTTGCTGCCGGCGAGGCCGGGGAAGCCGCCGAGATCTACAGAGAGATGGGAGAAGCCGATCAGGAAGTAAAAGCACTTGAGGAAGCTGGCCTTTTCTTTCAAGTAGCCAAGAGACTTATTGAACAGGGAAAAAACCAGGCCGCAACAGAAGCACTCCAGAAGGTTGAGGAAAACGATCCCAATTTCTCCGATGCCAACCGTCTTTTAGGAGAGTTGTTTTTCGGCCAGAAGATATGGCCCCTGGCTATTGCCAGTTTCCAGAAAGCTCTCCAGGACGGGGATGTTCGCAGGGATAATCTTGAGTCCTATTATCGATTCGCCATCTGCCTCAGAGAGGATGGCCAGTACCAGGGAGCACTTTCTATTTTAGAAAAGATATTGATGGTTGATTATCATTACAGGGATGTTAAGGATCAGTTACAGAACGTTAAGGGATTGCTGGCAACATCACCCATCAGTCCCCGGACTCAGCCCGAAACAGGTGATGTACCAGGCGATGTAACCGTCGTTCAAACTGAATCGCGCCAAAAACAGGGCAGATACGAAATAATCGAGGAAATCGGCAGGGGAGGAATGGGGGTTGTCTATAGCGCAAAAGACACCATACTGGACAGGATGGTGGCCTACAAAATTCTGCCTCCTCAAGTCCAGCGAAACAAGCGTGTTCTTGATATGTTCCTGAGGGAGGCAAAGTCCGCCGCCAGGCTGTCTCACCCCAATATCGTTACGATCTTCGATGCAGACAGGAGCGCGGAAGAATACTACATAATCATGGAACTTGTGGAAGGCAAGTCCCTGAAGGAACTTCTGGAAAAGGAGGGAAAATTCGAACAGAAAGCCGCTCTTCTCCTTATTACTCAGGTTCTGCATGCCCTTGCTTATGCCCACAGCAGAGGTATCGTGCACAGGGACATCAAACCCGCAAATCTCCTATGGGCGCAAGAAGAAAAGCTGGTTAAAATAACCGACTTTGGCCTGGCAAGGGTGATCGAAGAGGGCAGGCGAACTCACACTCAGATGGCAGGTACTCCATACTACATGGCTCCTGAACAGATCCTCGGGGGCACTGTAGATCACAGGGCTGATCTGTACTCAGCTGGTATTACACTCTACGAATTCCTCACAGGATCAGTTCCTTTCACAGAGGGGGATGTGCTGTACCATCACGTCCACACACCGGCCAGACCTCCCCATGAAGTTGATGAATCAATCCCTCCTGAACTTTCCACTATCATTATGCGGTGCATGGAAAAGGATGCGGAGAAGAGATATTCAAATATTCCGGAAATACTGGAAGAGTTGAAGAAGGTGGTTAAAGGCTAGTTAAACTGGTTCAACGTGCAACGTTCAACGTCGATTTGAACAGTTGACTTTTATAACATTGAACATTGAACGCCTGCCACGCCAGAGGCGTGGTTAAACGTTGAACCCGATCTTATTCAGATTTCCCCGGATGCACTGTCCCCTCCAGATTTGCGTCAGCAAGGTCGGCGCCTATAATGTTCGCTCCGGTCATATCAGCTCGGGCAAGATTTGCACTTGCAAAATCTGCCCTTGTAAGATCAGCATTCTTGAGGTTCGCACCCGACAGGTCTGAACCGGACAGGTTGCATCCTTCCATCCGTGCTCCAGTGAAGTTCGCACCATCCAATTGACATTTACTGATCTTTGCCTCTGTAAGGGTAGCACCGATAAAGGAGGCTTTAGTCATTTTTGCGCCGATAGCAGTAGAATAAGTCATCTTTGCATAGTTCATGTCACAGTCGGAAAAATCTCCTGATCCCATATCCGCTTGTGTCAACTCAGCATTTCTGAAAATAGCCCTCCTGAATTGCGCTCCGGACATCACGATACCTGTGAGGTTGCTCAGTGAAAAATCCGCACCTTCGCCTTTGGCCTCCTCTAGCTTCGCCTTCAGGAGAACACTCCCGTTAAAGCCTGTTGAGACCAGTGAGGTACCTTGTAAATCAGCCCGAGTAAGGTTCCCACCTTTAAGGTCCGCCCCCGAGAGATCCGCCTTCTGAAGTGAAGCGTTTACAAGGCTTACATCTACCATTGATGTTCCACGCAGGTTTGCATTTATGAGCAGGATTTCATCAAGATTACTGTCATTGAAGATCGCCCCCGGCGCAGTTAGATTATTACCCCTGGCCCTTCGAAGGGAAGCTCCGGAAATGTCTGCTGAAGAGAAATTGCATTCCTCCAGTTTGGAATCGTCCATGTTAATACCTTTTGCATCGATGCCAGAGGCATTGGCTCCAGAAAGGTCAGCTCCGGTAAGCTGCGAGCCGCTAAGAGTGGCATTTTCCAGGTTTGAGCCCACCAGGCTGGCATACGAAAGGTCAGCTCCGGACAGATCGCTATTTGCGAGGTTGGCCTCAGACAGATCAGCGTACTGAAAGTTCGCACCGGAAAAATCGACATCCGACAGGTCAGTACCTCGCAACGATATCCTTACGAGATTGGCTCCAGCCAGACTCTCGCCTTTTTCCTTTTTCGCCAGTATTTCCTCTAGTGTATATTCAGCCAAAGTTTACCTCTCCTCAGGTTTAGTGAAATTCCCGCCAGATCAGGATCGAATATCTGATTGTCAGTTTTACTTGAAACTTGAAACCTGATACCTGTCGTTCGACTGGCTCACGACCCTGAGCTTGTCGAAGGGAAACTGCTTTAATAGTTATTACTTACCGGGCCCCTTGTCAACAAACTCATTGTGGGATAACATCAAATTCAGTTCTGACACTTTTTGGGAGTCAATTTATGCACAGCTTCACAGAGATTTCTCCTATCTTTCCTTTTTCTTCTGTAGTTCTTCACGATACACCTCCGACCCCGGGTATATTTGACGATATACTCTCGGGCGCCAACGAAATGGGCAGCTTCGAATATGGATATTGTGTCACTTCGAAGGATGCCACCGTTGAAAATCCTTATTTTCTGTTCTTCTTTCAAAGAAAACCCTACGCTGCCGGGAGAATCCTGGAAAAGGAAGGGCTTGAGGAAATATCCATAAGGGACTTCTTTATCTTTATTGCTACTAATCCCAACTGCCGCCTCCATTTCCTGAAAACTGATCCGATATTACTGAAATCCATACTTGTGCTGCTGCAGCGTTCTCCGGAGACTGGCGGAAGCTCGGAGTTCCTGAAGATAGAGGATCTGGTCGTAAAGATGATGCGAGGCAGGAAGGACTCCCTCATCGCATTGATACAGGAGGGAGTATACAACATGGTCTTTGCGAGGGAGGGTAGGGCGGTAAAGGCCTATTTTTCGGATCAGTACGTGCAATCCTCAGGTGGCATCGACTGGCACGACCTGTTCAAGAGAATTGAAGCGAGTACCAGCCACGGAGGTACTGTCAGGATACAGATCTATGAAAATCTCTCCACAAATCCAGGCAACGAGTATCTTGAGGGTGAAGCTGAATATCCTGGTGGTGTTTTTGGCTATTACACAAAGGCCATGGCCGAACTCATTGTGAGGGATAAAACCCGCACTCTGAAGCGTATCAGCGTGACTCACTATCCTTTTACTATAGGCAGGGGAGACGAAGCTGATCTGAGTCTCAACGATCCCGGAATATCAAGGATGCATGCGTCCTTTGAAGAAAAGGATGGCAAGCTGATCGTCAAGGACCTGGACAGTCTCAACGGCATTTTCGTCAACGATAATCTTACGAAAGAGTTTACCCTCCAGGACGGAGACAAGGTAACCCTGGGAAGTCATCACCTCCATGTAGTTCTGGCAAGGTCTCCTGCAGAGGACGTTAATCTATTATCGCCCGGGTCACTGGATGAGACGATGGCCATGGACCGACACGCACGAATAAAAGTAGCCTGTCCTGAATGCGGTGCTGTCGGCAGCCTTACCTTCACAACCCTCATGGCCAAGAAGAAAATACGTATCAGATGCCCCAAATGCACTCATCGCTTCATCCCCGCAGGTATGCAACAGAGCACCTGATAAATGATTCGTGAGGCCATCCTCTTTGAAAAGCTGGAGAAGGATGCTGTCCTCTGCCATCTTTGTGCTCACAGGTGTGTTATCAATCTCTCTAGACGGGGTATTTGCCAAGTCAGGGAAAACAGGGATGGCAAACTCTATACCCATGTCTATGGACGCATTATTGCCGAAAATATCGATCCCATAGAAAAAAAACCCCTTTACCATTTCCAGCCCGGGAGCCGCTCTTACTCCATCGCAACCTGCGGCTGCAACATGAGTTGCACACACTGTCAGAACCATTACATCAGTCTCGAGGCACCATTACTGGATCCGATTCCCGGGGAAGACAGATTACCTGAAGATATTGTCAATGCCGCTGAAAAATCAGGATGCAGATCGATCTCTTATACATACACAGAACCAATAATATTCGCGGAGTTTGCCCTGGACTGCTTTGTCCTTGCTCATGAAAATAATATGGCTAATGTATTCGTTACCAACGGTTTCCTTACCCCGGAAGCGATTGATGCATTAGTTCCAGGCCTTGATGCCGCTAATATAGATCTGAAGGGCGCCTCCGAAGAGCATTACAGAACTTTCTGCAAGGGCAGGTTGGAACCTGTTCTTGAATCGATCGAGGCCCTTCACGAGGCTGGCGTTTGGATCGAAATTACAACCCTGCTTATACCCGGTCTGAATGACGACGATAAATCACTGGAATTCGTTTCTAACTTTATAGCATCGCTGGACCCGCTGATCCCATGGCATATATCCCGTTTCCATCCTACATACAAGATGCAGGACAGACCACCGACTCCTCTATCTTCACTGACAAAGGCAGCTAGAGCAGGTGAAAAGGCCGGCCTTAAGTACATCTATATGGGAAATGTACCGGTTGATTCCGATGTCACCGAATGTCATAAATGTGGGCACAGACTCCTTGAGCGAGCCGGTTTTTCACTTACTGACAGCTTCATTGAAGGGGAGGGGAGTTGTCCAGGTTGTGATACGCCCTTTCATGGGGTAGTCTGAATCAAGTTGATAGTTGTTAGTTGCAAGTTGTTGGTTAAAACTAACCATTAACAACCAACAACTTTCTACACATCACGCATCACGAATTACTAATCACCAATCACTAATTACACATCACGATATATACTTAATGTTATACACGAAGTTAATACCGCAACGCACAGTTATTAAAGATAACGGGGGAAATACTTAATGGATTACTTTAAGGATTTAATAGCTGCTGCCAGAGGGGATATTTTCCCGGATCTCGTGATCAGAAACGTAAAGGTAGTCAACGTCTTTACCTGTGAGATCGTGGAAACAGAGGTTGCCATATATGGGGACAGAATAGCGGGTCTGGATAGTGGTTATGAAGGAAGGAATGTCCTGGACGCTAAGGGTTCCTTTCTGGTGCCCGGTTTTATCGAATCACACTTTCATATAGAGAGCGCCATGCTGAGGCCCTCAGAGCTTGCCAGACTTATAGTGCCGCGAGGAACCACATGTCTGGTAGCCGATCCTCATGAGATAGCCAACGTTTCCGGTATTGAAGGTATAGAATTCCTCCTCTCCGATAGTGAGGACCTCCCGTTCGACCTGTTTGTTATGGCTCCATCGTGTGTCCCTGCAACAGAGTTCGAAACTGCGGGCGCGCAGATAAATACAAGAGATATTGAAAATTTACTCAATCATTCCAGAGTGTTAGGTCTTGCTGAGGTCATGAACTTCCCAGGTGTGATCTCTGGTGACGAGGAGGTGCTCAGCAAAATAATGACCAGCAGGGGCAGGCCAGTAGACGGACATGCTCCGTTGGTTACCGGAAAGCAGCTCAATGCCTATGCAGCAGCAGGAATACATTCCTATCATGAATGTACTTCTGCGGAGGAAGCCCTGGAAAAAGTGCGACTGGGAATGCGTATAATGATAAGAGAAGGCACCAGTGCCCATGATATGGATAACCTGCTGCCTGCCATAAGTTCTGCAAATTCAAGGCGTTTTATGCTTGCCACAGATGACCGGCAC
>DAOVVW010000070.1 GCA_030636965.1 Pseudomonadota bacterium
CCCAGGATGTCTCTCAAGGATCTGGAAATGATAGCTAAAAGCTCTTATCCATTAGCATATTCACTAGCTAGTGCTCACAATACTGCTATAGGTGATGATAATGGCAGATATAAAATGCCTGTAATCGATTTTCACAAAAAAGTAGTGAACTTCAAGATCGTCTATTACGGTCCAGGCTTGTCAGGCAAGACGACCAATATCCAGTACATTCACGAGCAGATAAAGCCTGAATTAAAAGGAAAGCTTGTATCACTTGCAACTCAAACGGACAGGACGCTCTTCTTCGACTTTCTCCCCATGGATCTGGGTGAGATGAGCGGATATAAGATACGGCTTCATCTTTACACCGTACCAGGACAGGTTCACTACAACGCAACAAGAAAGCTCGTCCTGAAGGGAGTAGACGGGGTCGTTTTCGTGGCTGATTCACAATCAACGATGAAAGATGCGAACATTGAGAGTCTCCTCAACCTGGAAAAGAATCTCCACTCCTACGGTAAAAGCCTTGAGGATATCCCGCATCTCATTCAGGGAAACAAGAGGGATCTTGATGACCTGACCCCTATGGCAGATTTGGAGTCGATCCTTAACCGTTACGGCGCTCCTGTGGTTGAGGCAGTTGCGACAGATGGTCCTGGTGTACTTGATACCCTCAGGGAGGTAGTAAAGATAGTAATAAAGGCTGCAAAGGATCAGTTGCCGGATGATGCGAGTGATGAGGTTATTGCGGACCCCGAACTTGATGCAACTCCTGTCGCCGAAACGGCAGTTCCTCATGATTCAGACCATGACGCTGAAGCCAGGGTTAAGGAAATTGAGGAGGTTGTAGAAGATCAGATACACCTGATATCTGACGAGGAAATATTAGACGAAAGTGAACAACTTGATGAGGCGGCAGTGGTGATGTCGGAGGAGGCTGAATTGATTTCAGCTGAACATGAAGATTTCCAGGAGACCTCCCCGGAAGAGTCGGATGATTTGGGGAAGGAGGATTCCAGTATGACAGATGGTACGATCCTTGATCTTGAGGTACCTATTCCGGGTGGCGGCAGTCTGGAACTGAAACTGGGTGTAGTTGCCAGGGTGTTGAAAAGCAGTTCTGTGGAGGAGGGTGAGGAGAAAGTTCAGAGAGTAGAGCTGACCGTAAAGCCTCTCCAGGGCATGATACAAGAAGAAGGATCTGCTCCAGTGACGGAACAGGATAGTGTTTCTGAAGAGGCCACGGAGCCTGCATCTGAGGCAGTACTTACGCCTGTTCCCGATGAACTGCCTGTGGAGGAGCTTACTGACCCTATAGATGGACCGGAATCAGGATACGATCCTTCAGTTCAAGAGCTTGAAATAGCTGAACCTGCCGAAGTGGATACAGGAACAGACACCAAAAAGGAAAAGAAGGGGTTTTTGGGGTTGTTTAAGAGGGCTAAGAAATAGTTTCGGGTTTCGAGTTTCGAGTCTTACGTTACAAACAGATGTATTCCTAATATTACCTTAATTATCAATAAGTAAAATTCTAGTCTTAAAGTTACACATTAACATATATTAAACTTCACTATATGCTCCCCTTTGCGATAGAACCCTACACTCGAAACCCGAGACCCGAGACTAAACAGGGTTGGCCGAGATCTTGCTACCTCCTTTCCATGTTCAGAAGAGCGGAAAGGGTAAAACGAAACACCGGGGCCTGCCGGGAAAAGCCATCGCTGCGTTTTTGGTTTGTTCGTTTTCAGGTCGTTATTCTTGCATGTGGTTATCTCGCAGGACTCCTCATCTGTCGATTCTTTCCTGTGTCCCCTGACGTAGTCAGTCCCATGTCCGCGATTGTTTTCATATCAGCTCTGGCAGCCCCAACTCCTGCAGCCATCGTAGCGTCCGGTTTCGCCGGTGGTGTGTTGATTTCATCCTTTACAGAACCAGAATTACCACATGGTTCGGGAAAACCACTAACAGGAACATTTGAAGGAGAGGTCCTCTCTTTCAGGAATGAAACTGCGCTGAAAATTCAGGCACTGGTCCATGTAAAATCAATGTGCAGTACTGAAATAAGCAAGGTTTCCTTTAAAGCTTATATCAGAACTTCTGAGTTAGATCTGATGCGTGGAGACAGGATAAAATTCAGGGCCAGGCTTGTTCCGTACCAAAGCCGAGGAAGAAATGAAGTCCTTTTTTCAGGTTCTGTGGGAAGCGGGGCAATGGTTCTGGTGAAAAGGTCACTCCTCCAAGGGATAATCGGGAATATAAGAAGAGACGTCCTGAGGCTGTCCGGAGGCGAATTAGGCGATGGAGGTGCTATGCTTGCCGCAATCGCAGCAGGTGACAGAACTTACTTGTCATCGGACCTCTCGCGGGCCTTCAGGCGAACCGGTGTCTACCATTTTCTGGCGATATCAGGAGTTCACGTTGGATCATCCATTTTCATCGGATTCACCCTGATGCGGCTCCTGACCCTGCCATGGGCAGGAGCGGGTAATACGAAAAGTGCCTATATGCTTTCAGTTGCCGGTGGATCGTTCATGTTGTTGGTATATTTGATGATCACCGGTCTGAGTACCTCTTCCATTAGAGCGGCGCTTTTTGCAGCCATACTCCTTGCTGCACCTTTCCTGGGAAGGGAGGGTGCTTTGCCCAACAACATTGCACTATCACTCATAGTCATTACAGCATTTTCATCTCTCAGACAGCCTGATCTGTCCCTTGGACTTTCTCTGGCGGCGTGCTCAGGTATTGCCATCTCCCTCAGGAGGGAAGGAAGACTGCTGGAAAAAACGATCAGGATCTGTCTGGGAGCGCATCTCTTTACACTTCCTATCGTTGTGGTCGCTTTTCGGGGGATCCCTGTTTTTGGACCCCTCTTTAATCTCTTTTCTGGATTTGTATTTGCCACTGTTCTAATTCCTCTTGCCGTGGCAGGAGATTTCATCACCTCCATATTTCCGTTTGCCGGAAAAATATTGTTTATATTCTGGCGAGCGGTAGCTGATCCTATTCTGGGAATACTCAAGTGGGCAGGAGCATCGAAATGGATCTTCCTTCCTGTAAACACCTCCGGTTGTGTCCTGGCGGTGATCGCTTCACTGGTCTCAGCTGCTGTTTGGACAAGAATCAGGGTATGCTTTAAGAAAGGGTTTGTACTTCTTTTGTTTCCTGTGGTCCTGGGAGGCATTGGTAATTATGTGGGAGAGGCTGTCGGCAATACACATCTCTCTGTGATCTTTCCAGGATTCGGTCAGTCCGATGCTTCCTACATCCGGAGTGATGGCGGTACTGTCCTTATTGATACGGGTCCGCCAGGCTACAAGGGAAGTACGCCGCGTATTGTTCGTCTCCTGGATCGGAAGGGTATAAGAAATATTGATGCCCTCTTTCTCACACATCCCCATCCTGACCATGTTGGTGGAGCTGTGCACTTGCTGAGAGATTTTGATGTTAATCGCCTTATCCTGCCCTATAGCCGGAATGCTCTCAGGCTCTGGAGTAGAATCCTTAAAGAGTGTCCAGAAAAGACAGTTGTCACCTTTGTAGAGGCCGGAGACAGGATTGCAATTGGTAACATGGATTTTCATATTCTTGGACCTGAGTGGAACATAGATGTTAATGAAAGGGATCTGAACCACCTGTCCATGATCGTGGCCTTGAACTGGCGGGATTTTACCGGGCTCTTTACCGGTGATGCGCCATGGACAGATGTGGCAGCCGCCTGGAAAAGTACAGGGGACCTTGAATTGTTGAAAATCCCCCATCACGGGAGTGCTACGGGCTTCGAGAATTTTGGAAAAGAGAGAAACTCACGGGAAATACCGGCCCTTTCTGTTGCTGTGTGCACTGCACGAAGGGGCTACAATTTGCACCTGCCATCACGTGATGTCGTGGACTGGTTTGAAAGGAGGGGAGTGCCGTTTCTGATTACCGGCCGTGGAGATGGAATCGTTGTAGAGTACTATCCGGGTAAGGGTTTGATTGTGAAGTGATTTTTGTTAAGTTGTTGGTTGTTAGTTGTTGGTTGTTAGTTTAACTGAATATCAATTCAAGATAATTCTCTTACTAACAACTAACAACTTGCAACTAATAACTTAATTAGGCCGGCCGATACCCTTACAACCCTGAAAAAAAGGGTTCTAATATGTACGGTTATTGACAAGGATATGGGCTTCTGATAAGAAAAAAAGGTTATTTTCTAAATTGTTAGATGATTTTCAGGAGGAAGTAACTTGAAGAAAGCCAACATCCTGATCGTGGACGATGATAAATTTGCCAGAGTTTTCTGCCGTGAGGTACTTGAAGAGGAGCAGGTCTTCGAGATCTACGAGGCTTCAGGTGTCGATGAAGCTATCGAATGCATTAATAAGGGTGGTATTGACCTGGTAATCTCGGATATGGTTATGCCTGAAAAGACCGGTCTCGACCTCATAGAGTGGGTCAATAGTGAAATGCCCAGCCTCAGGGTCATTGTCATCACGGGCCACGGTACGGTGGAAAGCGCTGTTATAGCCATGAAAATGGGTGCGCTGGACTATATCAGAAAACCACTTAACCCGCCGGAGTTCAAGATTGTTGTCCACAGGGCTATTGACCGGATAAGGCTGGCCGAAGAGAATGAAGAGCTCAGAAACAGCCTCAAGTTGCACAATATAGGTAGCAGGATCACAAGAACAATAGAGATTGAGGAGCTGTTTGAGCTCGTTTTCGATCTTCTGCTCCAGGAAACAGGTGCTACCAGGGGTTTTCTGTACCTGGTTGATCAGGAGCAAGGCGAATCCAATGTGATCATTTCGGAAGGGTTTGACGTTGAGCTAAACGACAAGATCGACAGCGAGGTTTTTTCCGCCTATTCGGATGTAATTTCTTCAGCAAAGGGTCCCGTAACTCCTGACCAGATTCGACCCGTAAATGTGAAATTTCGTTCCAGTATTGACCCAATTCTCTCCATAATGTTCGTGCCACTGAGGAACAAGAAGGACCTGGTGGGTATGGTGGTATTTTTTGATACTGAAAGGGAGGGAGTTTTCGGAGAGAGGGATGCCCACGTGGCAACCTTCCTTTCCGAGCATGCCGGAGCCGCTATCGAGAATGCCCTGCTGTATTCACAGGCAAAAATACTTACGATAACCGATGATCTTACCAATGTTTACAACTATCGTTATCTTAACAATATCCTGGATCGAGAGCTTCTCAGGGCACAGAGGCTCAATACTAACATGTCAATTCTGTTTCTGGACCTCGACTCCTTTAAGCAGGTCAACGATACCCATGGACATCTGGTGGGAAGCAAAATTCTCATTGAGATGGCCGGAATTCTCAAGCAGGCGGTGAGAAAAGTGGATGCCGTTGCCCGGTATGGTGGAGATGAATACATTTTAGTTTTGACTGATACAGCCTCAAATGGGGCGATGATTGTAGCCGAGAGAGTACGCGAAACGGTCGAGAATTACGAATTCTTGAAGGATGAAGGCTACGATATAAGGCTCACCGTTTCTATAGGAGTCGCATCCTATCCGGAGCACGCTTCAGGAAAAATAGAACTGCTTCGTCTTGCCGACGAGGCCATGTACAGAGGTAAGCATGGAAGAAAGAATATCGTATACATTGCCATTCCAGAAAAAACTTCCCAGATGAGTTCCATCTCACCGATCAGCAGTACGAAAGAAGGCGAGAGGTAAAGTCAGGGGTGACTGCAAACATCAGGGCGATTCGTGGATTCCGTGATATACACCCGGAGGAGGCCTTCAGGCTTCACGATATAGAAGCCAGGGCTAGAGAACATTTCCTGCGGTACGGGTACCACGAGATCAGGCTTCCAGTCGTGGAGGTCACTGAGCTTTTTGCCAGGTCCATTGGTGAGACCACGGATATAGTGGAAAAGGAGATGTACACTTTTGAGGACAGGAACGGGCAGAGTATAACTCTCAGACCGGAAGGCACAGCTTCCGCCGTAAGGGCCTATCTCCAGGGCGGATTGAAATCCATGGGAGGTATTACCAAGATCTACTACTCGGGCCCCA
>DAOVVW010000289.1 GCA_030636965.1 Pseudomonadota bacterium
AGCTCCCATAAGGGCCGCCAACGGCTCTGTTGTCTCCCTTGTCGAAGAGCTCCTGCTTTCGGGCAACACAGTAGTTCTGGACCACGGGTGGGGAGTGAGCACGATCTATGCTCATATGAGATCGGTTGCTGTAAAGGAAGGACAGATAGTCAGACGTGGCCAGATCATCGGAGAAGTGGGATCAACAGGGAGGGCAAGCGGGCCTCATCTTCATTTCGGGGCCGAAATAAGGGGAGCCAGCATTGACCCGGCTTCACTTGCAGAGGTCAGATGGTAGATCCACGTGAATGATCTTTTCCGATGAACTGCATGTGGGACAAAGCAGTGACAAAAGAGCAGATGGTAAGTTTTGTCAGGGACACTCTGGGATGCCACTGTCCGGATGATGCTTTTGACGATGTTTCATCTGAGGAGCCGGACAGCGCCGGCAGGTTCCTCAATTTACTTAAAAGCCTGGATCCCGAAGCCGCTGACAGCGTAATGCGGGTGATCTCCATCGGGGGGAGGCTGATAGTGATAGTCAGCTCCCTGACGGAGGGTAGCTTCATCAGGAGGCTTCTCGAGGCTGGAGTCTCAGCGAGGGAGGCGTTTGGCTACAACAGATTGAGGCTGGCCCTTGTGACAGGCGGGTCTCTGGAAAGTTCCGAAAGGGAGATCCTGGATGGCTTCGACGAACGTGTCCATCTCCACGTCCTCTGAAGAAGACGCTGACATATTCCTGTATCCTGGTACGCTTGGAGATTATCTCAAACAGGCCACGATCGTAACCTGTTTTGTCGCGGTCCTGTCTTCATTTCTGATTGTAACTCTCGTAGCGGTTGACAGGATTATGCTGGGGGAAGTCTATGTTAAACAGGTTCATCTTGTACTCCTTGCCGGCCTGATAGCTGCCCTTGCATTCGGATCGGTGCTCATCTCACTGTCTCTGGCGGGATTTGCCATTCGTCTGAATGGAGGTGAGATCCAGGTGAAGCGGCTGGGCAGGGAGGAGAGTATAGGTTATGACGAGATAAGCAACATTGAAAAAATACGGATTCCCGGATGGTGGCCAATCAGGGCGGACCTCCTGCCGAGAGGGGAAACAGCCCGTTATTTCCTCCGGATCAAAAGAAAGTCGGGTCCGACAGTCACATTTGCGGGTGGACTTGCCAGAGAGGATGATCTTATCAGGATCGTGGAAGAGAGACTCGACAGCAAATTACTTTAGCAGGCGAAAGACAAAATGTTCAGAAGAGTTAATGTAGATTCATATTTTTCGGCCATCCAGAGACTGGTTGAGGAAAGGATCCTTAAGGCTCAGGCTGAAGGTGTATTTGACAACCTCTCCGGGAAAGGAAAGCCGTTACGATCAGAACCTGGTCCTCGTGTCAACTCGTCACTCAGGGTATCTTGCAAAATTCTCAGGAACGCCGGGATACTGCCACCGGAGCTTGAACTGCGCAGGGAGATAGGCAATCTTAGAGATCTCCTATCCCATGTGGACGATGAGGGTGAGCTCAGGGAACTTGTTAAGGAGCTTAACGAGAAGATCCTGGCCTATAATGTCATGTCAGGCAGGACTATGGCAGGCGAGATCCAACAGGTATACGGAGAAAAGCTCGTCGAGAAACTCAGAAGCCGCCGCTCAACCTGCCATCTTGACGCGCTATCTAAGAGTAAGGCGAATGATTAATAAATACGCTCAACGTTGTTTGCGTAATGAGTGGTGGGTGACGAGTAATTAGTGATTGGTAATTAGCAATTCGTGATGCGTAATTAGTAGTGTATCTAATGTTCTAATGTCTAATGCTCCAATATTCTAATTTCTAATGCTCTACTTTTCTACTACCATGTCCATAAACCCTGCGAAACTCTGCGGTCAGGGCTGAATAGCCCTGCTGCTGCCCCCTGCGTTAAAAGCTCTTATCTCCTTATATAAACCCAAACCTCAGCTTTTCTCTGTGTCCTCTGTGGCTCTGTGGTGAAAAACCTTGGAACATGGAACTGGTTTTACGTCACATCAACCTCAAACCCTATCCTGTCGAGATATCTCTCAATAATTTTGCGGGTCAACGGTACCAGAGGGAGTTCCTGAAAATCACCGGGCTTCATCCAGATATAGTCCAGGTCATCCCGGACGTAGTGGTGGGTTTCACCGTCAATCCGGGCCAGGTGGTCAAAAGAAATCTGGTGTGAATCCTCTTCGATATGTTCGTTGGGTTCCAGAAAAGCAGGTTCGACAGACAGCCCGGTAAGGTCCTTCACTTTCTTTTTCAGGCAGTCCTGTATTGCTTCACCTGGCTGGATCCTGCACCAGGGGATCGCATAGGCGTAGTCATCCAGTTTCCTGACGAAGAGGATCTGTCCTTTATTGTTCACAATTATAATCCCTGCGTAATTATCTATTCCCATACTGTATCCTTCCGGAAGGTACTATCTTCTGAAGATGATAATGTCAAGCTGTCCGGTTTCACCTGGAATCTGACCCGGTCTACCTCCTGAAACCGATAGTGACACCATGAGCGCTAATGTAATAGGAGCGATTACAGGTCTTTCCGAAGCTGTTAGAAAAATCCACCCAGTCACGAGGAATTAAATTACCAGGAGCGGAAAATTCCACTTTTATTTATGCTTGAATCCCACTTTATCTTGACAAATGTGACGCTTTGAGTAATATTTCACATTGA
>DAOVVW010000311.1 GCA_030636965.1 Pseudomonadota bacterium
AACCAATATTTTTTTCATTTCCTTCCTCCTGATATTTTACTAAAAGAGATTTCTCGTTTATCTCACTCCTTTTCCTTTCAGACATGGGTAGTACCTTGTTTTAACTGATAAAATTGTGCTATCGGCCGCTAACGATATGTCAGTATGGTCTATTTCAATAAGTTAGGCAATGTCCAAGGCCCAAGATCGTGATGCGTGATGCGTAATGAGTAGCAACAGGCGCTGGGCGTTAGGTTCTGGGCTTCAATCGAAACTATCAACTATCAACTAACTACTGATTTAATCCAATTTCCAATCTCCATTTTCCAATATCTAATACTCTAGTATCTAATGATCTAATGTTCTACGCCCATACCCCGATACGCCGTTACTCCGTTACGGGTCAATCACCCCCATACCCCCTCACTCCCATACCCATACCTCTGTGTCCTCTGTGACTCTGTGGTAAAAAAACAAAATTTTTCCCTTTAAAATTCCCCTCAGTGCCCTTAACATGAAAAAGACCTTATTATGGGAGATTGGTCTGATGAAGGACACTCGGAAAATTACGCATGCTGTGGGCAAGCTGCATCTGCACAAGCATGTCTATCTCTCCATGGTCGCTATTCTGATCGGCATTCTTGCCGGTTACGGCGCGCTCATCTTCCGCTACGTAATCAAGATGGCACAGTACGGTTTCTATCAGAACACCAATGACGTCCTGACCTTTCACAGCGCCATGCCGTTCTGGTTGAAGATACTACTGCCGGCCGCCGGTGGTCTGATCGTTGGCCCCCTCATTTATTTCGGCGCCCGTGAGGCCAAGGGACACGGTGTACCGGAGGTCATGGAGGCGGTTGCCCTCAAAGGCGGGAGGATCCGGGCCAGAGTGGCTCTCGTCAAGATCATCGCCTCGGGCATTTCCATCGGTTCCGGGGGGTCAGTGGGGCGGGAAGGTCCCATTGTTCAGATCGGATCCTCCATCGGCTCCACACTGGCTCAGATCCTCAGGGCGCCTACTTTCCGGCAGAGGACTTTCGTAGGCTGCGGCGCGGCGGCAGGAATTGCCGCTACCTTCAACGCGCCCATCGCCGGGGCCCTCTTTGCTGCGGAAGTTATACTGGGTGATTTTGGTATTGCAACATTTTCACCGGTAGTGCTCTCCTCGGTGACTGCTACTGCCATCTCACGTCACTACTTCGGTGATTTCCCGGCCTTTATCATTCCCTCTTATACGGTTGTATCCCTCTGGGAATTTCTCTTCTATCCGGTACTGGGACTTGTTGCAGGTGCCATAGCAGTTTTGTTCACTGTGACCCTGTACAAGTTCGAGGATGGTTTTGAAGCGCTGAAGTTCCCGGAATATTTAAAACCGGCACTGGGAGGCCTGCTCCTTGGTGTGATGCTCATCAAGCTGCCTCATGTGTTCGGAGTAGGCTACGGGGCGATCAACCTGTCCCTCAAGAACCAATTGCCCGCATTGATACTCCTGTCCCTGGTCTTTGTAAAGATACTTGCCACTTCCGTTACGATCGGCTCGGGCGGTTCCGGAGGCATATTCGCGCCATCCCTGTTCATCGGCGCCATGACAGGCGGATTTTTCGGTTGGGGGGTCCATACGCTGTTTCCCCAGATCACCGCCAATCCCGGCGCCTATGCCCTTGTTGCCATGGGGGCTGTTGTAGCCGGTACGACCCACGCCCCCATAACCGCCATACTGATCATCTTCGAGATGACAGCCACCTACAAGATCATCCTGCCGCTGATGTTCGCCTGCATTATCAGCACCCTTGTTGCCAGTTCTATCAAGAGCGGTTCAATCTATACGATCAAACTTGCGCGAAGGGGAGTTGAGCTTTCACAGGGCTGGGAGCAGAGTGTCCTGCAGACGATCAAGGTAAGAGATATAATGCGCGACCATGTGGTAACCGTTCCGGAAGGTACTTTGTTGGGAGAAGTTATCGAGAGCCTCAAGACCAGGGATGTTTCCTACCTGCACGTTGTCAACGACAGCGATGAACTGACGGGAGTCATATCCTTTCGCGATATTCGATCCGCCCTTCAGGAGGAAACCCTGCAAAACCTGGTTATTGCCAAGGATGTGGCTACTATAGATATCGTGACCATACATCCCACGGACAGCATTCTGCTTGCTTTTCAGGAGATGGGCAGCAGGGGGATCTCCCAGCTCCCTGTGGTAAGAGAGGATGATGGAAATAAGTTGGTGGGTACAGTGAGCCAGCGGGATGTTATGGCGGCCTATGACAAAGCTATTTTAAAACGGGAAATTGAGGAGATGTAGTATCGAGTTTCGAGGTTCGGGTCTCGGGTTTCGAGTTAATTAAACAGAAGTCAGAATCCAGAAGTCAGAAGCCAGGATCGTGACGTGTGATGCGTAATATGTGACAAGTGATTTGTAATTAGTGATTGGTGATTAGTGAAACCAATTTCCAATCTCCATTATCCAATTTCTAATGCTCCAATGCTCTACGCCCATACCCCGATACGCCGTTACTCCGATA
>DAOVVW010000220.1 GCA_030636965.1 Pseudomonadota bacterium
CGTGCAGGCACCCTCACCCTTAGTTTCTCTGCACGGACAGCGGATGGCAACTATGGAAACAGGATTTTCAATTACTATCATGTTGGAAATGTCAAAGGGGATCACCCTCTCAGGATTTTTTATCTCAACCGGAGAGTCAAGCCTAATGATCTTCTCGGCGTCTTTTTTTGCCAGAACTTTTGAATGGTACCTCTCCTCGAGGTATTTCGCTGCGCTGCCGTAACCGGCTTTGTCCTCCCCCGCACCAGAAGCCCACCGCAGAAACGCCACGTACTGCTTTACGAAACGGGCATAAATGTACCCGTGGAAAAAATCCACGATATTTCTCCAGCCGTGAAGTCTGAAAAGTGATTTAGTACTTTTTTTCATGTTTGATTGGTTGAAAGTTAAAAGTTGAAAGTTAAAAGTTGCACAGGAAAGTTCGGATTGTATTTAATAACCTTCAACTTTAAACTAGTTATTGGATAACGCCATTGGCGGCGCGACTCGTGTCTTTACCGTGATGGATGATCCTTCTGAAACGAGGGTCATCTCAATTTCGATTTCGCGGGGAATTTTCCCGTACGTTTTCGCCTTCCCGCTATCCAGGCTATCCCACTCATCCAGCCAATCATCACCGTCATAGTATCTGAGATTAAAGGAGCGCACCAGGGAGCTAACCTCCCGGGTGACACCTCCCTCTTCGTCAGGAGGTTGGGCGGGGGACTGTTCTCGCCTGAAAAGCACTCCCTTTCCCTCCTGATCGAAACTCAGCAAATACCCTGTTTCTGCGACATCACTTCCAGGAGACATGGGATTTACAGGTAGTGTCGAAGTAGTGATAAAGTTTGCCTCGTCGGCTGGATCGTCCCTGAAGAAATTGTCACTTCCAACAAAAAACGGAATAATGCCCTCGCGCACAAAGGCGCCCTTCAGGTCCTCAGAAATCAGGTTTATAACAGAGCCGCCGACACGGCGAAGCTCCATCTCCCTCACCAGAACTCTCGATCTTTTACTGGTGCCGAAGACCACCGTAAAGGCAATACCGGCAATAATCGCAAGTATGGTGAAGGCTACCATTGCTTCTATTAGTGTAAAACCTTCTTCGTTTCGAACACGGTATTTCAACATGGCCCATCCATGGTTTAAGTAAAAAGTTGTTAGTTGTTGGTTGTTGGTTGTTAGTAAGGGAATTATCTATGCACTATTCAGTGAACTAACAACTAACCTCTAACAACTATCAACTAGTACCTATTCGGATCACTAAAATAATCCATCGCCAGTGCTCCGTCAGGAATTCGGGCGGAATGGGGTGTACCTTCAGGTATCAGGTAGGGATCCCCAGGCTCGTATACCTTTTTGTCCCCGCCAATTGTCAGCTCAATAGCTCCCTCGAGCACAACTCCCCACTGAAAGCAGTGAGAGTGCTCAGGAAGGTCCGTTCCCGGCTGGATCTCAAAGAAGACAACCAACCCATGATCGCTGCCGACTTTCCATCCCCTTATACCTTCAACTGGTACTTCAATCTCCGGGTTGGCTTTTATCTCATTTGGAAGAGAATATTTCATCCTTGGCCTCCGCAACTTAAGTAATCTGAGTTGTCCACTTGTATGCGCTGTGTCCAACGCCCAATGTCCAACGTCCAACGTGAATTCAAACAATGAAAAGATTGCTTCGTCACCATGTTTCTTCCGCCATCGTTAAAGCTATGGCGCGACAAGTGCAATAACATCTCCCCCCTTCCCTTATGTTCCCCTCCCGCCAGGGGAGGGGTTTAACCTCGACACCTCGATACTTCCGTACCTGTAACCCCCTTCTCCCTCTTTCCTCTTCCCTCCTCCACGTATTACAAACTACTCATACCGGTCAAAGAACACAATCTCATCCAGCGACTTTTTCTGGGGATCAGGGGTCTGATCGGCATATCCAGCTGAAATAAGGGAGAGCAGAGTATAGCCCATCGGCACACTCAGCAGATCACGTATAACACTCACATAGTCCTTTTTGTGTCCTGCAACCCAGCAAGTGCCCACTCCGTGGGCGGCGGCAGCCAGTATAATATTCATGGTAGCCGCACAGCCATCCTCCATAAAGTATTTCTCGTCCTCTTTGACGAACACCGTAAAGCAGACCGGGGCATGCCTGATGAACTTTCCGTATTCCGCAAGGTCCGCGATGGCACTTCTGAGCTTCTGGTCCCTGATTACCCCAATGACCCAGGGCTGCACGTTCCTGGCCGTGGGAGCCAGCCTGGCACAATCAACTATATCTCTTATAACCTCATCGGGAACAGGATCGGGTTTGTACTTTCTTATGCTGCGCCTGTTTTTAATTGATTGAGTTGCTTCGGCGATGCTCATGTATTCCTCCTTAGGTTTGATTCATCTAGATAGGTAGTTTCATGTTTCACGTTTCAAGTTTCAAGCAATTAATATCGTGATGATGTCACGTGGAATTTGGAACCTGGAACCTGGAACTGGAGAACAGGATGGCAAATCGTAACATTCCCTCGATGATTACCATTCTGTTCTCCAAGCGTCTTGCCCACGGTTACAGAGAATGTTATTCTCTTTCTGACAGGAGGTGGACAAATGCCAGAGATAAGACCATTCGCCGGTATCCGGTACAACCCTGAGAAAATTAGTGATCTGTCCACTGTAGTTGCACCGCCCTACGACGTTATAGATCCAGGGCAGCACGCCGATCTTCTGGCCCGAAGTCCCTATAACTGTGTCCAACTGATTCTGGGTACAGAGCCGGGGACACACGGGGGCTATGAGGAAGGTTCTGACCGGATGAAGGAGTGGCAATCCAGTGACATTCTGATTAATGATGATACGCCATGCTACTATCTGGTGGAGGATTCCTTCCAGCTCACCGGTGAGGACTCTCTTCGTAGAAGATGGGGCATCATCGCCCGTATTCGCCTGGAACCTCTGGACTCTGGCAGGATACACCCCCACGAAAGAACTCACCTGGGCCCAAAGGAGGACAGACTCCGCCTCATGCACGCATATGGGGGAAACCTCAGCCAGATCTTCGCCCTTTTTGACGGAGACGCCGGTGTGGTGAGGGAAATCCTGGCCGACACATTCGCCTCTGATCCAATGGTTGATTTGGTTGATCCGGACGACATCGGCAGAAAGATGTGGGTAATAAGCGATCCATCTATTGTGGAAAGGATAACGGAGCTTCTTTCCGACCGGGACTTTTACATAGCCGACGGCCACCACAGGTACGAAACTGCTCTCAATTACTCGAATGAAAAATCCGAAGCAGATCCTGATCCTGACAAAGATTACAACTTCGTCATGATGACTCTGGTGGGGATGGAGGATCCCGGCCTTGCAATTCTTCCAACTCATCGCCACCTTTACGGATTTGAAA
>DAOVVW010000198.1 GCA_030636965.1 Pseudomonadota bacterium
ATGCGTCGAGTGGTGGAGACGGGGGGATTTGAACCCCCGACCCCCTGCATGCGAAGCAGGTGCTCTCCCACTGAGCTACGCCCCCACAAGGATTTTTACAGGGAGAAAACTTACAGTAAAATCCCGAGTCTGGCAAGGCTGCGGCCAAGGGGGCTAGCAGCCCCAGAGGTTAGCCAAAGACCGGATTATCGAGCAGGTCCTGAACCCAGTGGGTGAGCCGCTCGGAATTCTCCTCACCTACCTCCACGAACTCGAAGCCCGATCCGGTGGGACGCTGACCTGGTAGCATACGGTTCCATCTAGCCTGCGCGTCTACCGAGATTCTTTCCATCGCCTCCGGAAGGGTAAAAGTCAACTTGTGATGGCTATTGGGAAGGGGCGGCGGATCGACCTCCACATAAGCGCCACCTGCTGACAGTGTATAGATGTTCGTTTTCTTTAATTCCCTTCCGCTGTCGAGCATGCAGGGGAGGATCACATCGGTCCTCGTGTAAGTCCTCTCCCTCACCGCAAGTTGTCTGTCCACGGCCCGGTTGAGGATATCAGCCCTGACGGGCTTAGTCATGAAATCGTCGCAGCCCGCGTAAAAACAGCGCCTTCTGCCAGCCCCGTCCGATTCGGTTGTGACCATGATAACGGGGATGTGCCTGGTGAGCGGATCTGATCTGATCTCCATGCAGACCTCATCGCCGTCCATTCCAGGCATGTACAGATCGAGAAGGATCACATCCGGTTTGTTTTTTCTGGCGATGTCAAGCGCCTCCTGACCGTTCATGGCCGTATTAACGACGAAATCCTCGCGATTTAACATGGCCTTGCTCAGATGCAGAAAAAGCTTCACGTCGTCAACCAGCAACAGCTCTTTCTTTTTCATGGTTTCCTCCTTTATGTTGATCGGTGCGGGAACCGGAGGCACGGATCACCCGTTTCCGCACCCGCCTGCTCGGGCCTGTGTCATGCCCCGCAGCTTAATTCCTATGGATGAGCACCTTTGTCCGTCGCCTCTTCTAAAATTTCCTGTGTCCTGAGCGGAACCCGGCAGTCAACGCACTCAGTTATCCCTTCCCGGTATGTGGCCACGCAGAGTGGACAGACCATTTCTCCTCCTGAGGCTTCCGGCTGAATCCGGGTACTGGTAAGATCCACTCCCGCCTCCCGGGCCAGTTTTTCCAGGATACCTGTCCTGGCTTCCCACACCGCCTCTAAAGCCTCCCCTCCCCCGGAACCGGCTGCCGCAGCCCAAACTCTGATGTATTCTCTCTTCAGGACCTCCGCGGCGCCTTCAGGATCGAGAGCTACGTTGAGCGCGACGTTATCGAAGGGCGCGAGCAGCCTCCTTGTCAGCTTTCCGAAAGCGTGCATGGTGCTCACCGGAAAGAAGACAAATATCATCAGTTCCTCCAGGCGGTCCCCGGACTCGCCTGGTAACAGGGTCCCGTGTGCTTTCCACCAGAGAGCTACGATCAAAAAGTAAACCACTCCGATCAGGACCATTTCTCCCCATAACCAGGGCAGGGGTATTCTGATCAGGAGGGACACGGGGATCGATACGAAAACAAGGATGAAAAGCAGGGTGCTGGCGAAAAGGAGAAAGGAGGTGAACCGTTTTATCCCCTCGACGGCATCCCGGATCGCCTGAAGGTCATAGGCCGCGGCCATAACCGCGCCAACGACTTTTCGCCGGTCACCGACTGGAGTGTTCAGGATCGTCCGTATCTTTCCCGCCAGATGGCCAGCAACGACACCGGTCGGTGCCGTGTGAATCACCTTTCCATCTATGATAACTTTCCGCCCATCCCGACTGACATTACTGATCACTTCGTAGGGAATGAATTCAAGGTCATCCGGGCCAAGGGGGCGATGATCATCTGGAAAGGGAAAGGCTCTCACGTACAGTCCGGTTTCGGAGAGTATCAGCGGTTCCCGGACAGAGAGGATAGACCAATCCCAGGGGAACAGACCTGCGAAACGCAGCCCGGCGCCCCTTGCCCTGAAACCGGAGAAGGTAGTCCCGGAGAATAGCAGGTGGCCGCCCCGCACGACCAGGAGACAGTCCAGGACGTACAGAGCGGCCAGATAAGGCCAGAGAACCGTGAGAATGACTCCTATATCCACAAGCTGCCCACCCCGGTCAGCTCATTAACGCTGTTGTGGAGGCTGGTGGCTCATGGGCAGCTTCTCTTCCCTAACGAAGATTCCCTTCAGGAACTTCCAGATAGCGCCGAAAAAGGCCAGGAAACCAACTACGATAGCCTTCCAGAACTTGGCCAGTACCTGGAACAGGCCCAGCTTCACCGCGGCGGCGCCGGCGCCACCGGCGATGAGAGCTGCGAGTCCGATCTTCGCGAGTTTGTCGCCCTGTATAAACTCGGCGTAACGGCTGCCCTGCTTGTAGGAAAAACTGGATACGATCCCGACCAGTTCAGGCTTTAACACGGTGAGTTGCTCCGCATCCGCCACCAGAACTGCGGACATGTATCCTCCACGTCCGAGGATCCTGATGTTGTAATTGACTGTCTGCATCTTCTCGTCGTCCTCGAGCATCATGGCCCACGTGAGGTTATTGGTTTCGGTGTTGTAGAACGGCTCCTCGTACCACCCCGTCACGTGGATGGGCGTCGCCCCCATCTTGACCCTCTCTTTGTTGCCTTCTTCGGTGCCCTTCCTGTAGCTTTCAAGGATCGCGGCCGCGTCGATCTCATCACTATCGGCATCCGAAACATATCCTATATCCGAATACTCGAAGACGATGAACCAGTTCTCATCTTCCCTATTGGGGATGATCATTCCCACCTCAGCGTTGCTGGGGGGGTTTCCGAGGTATTCCATGACGACCCTGGTATCATCGCCGTCGGCGAAGACGTAGGCGTCACTCATGTCCAGCTGGGCAAGATTTTCCCCCAGGTCGACGACCACCGGCCCTTCAACCCACTTGATCTCAGATTCCTCCTGAGCAAAGGAGATCCCTGCCAGACCCGCCATGAGCGCCAGAACCGCGACATTTATCTGCAACCTTCTTATTGCTTTCATCGTTTTACCTCCAGTCCCATCTGATACTGCCTTTAAGCAACTTTCCAGGATAGCCATGGCCCTGTGATGGTCATCATATCGCTCTGACCTCCAATCCAGGCAACCCGGGATGTGCGAACCCTCCGGCTGTTGCAAAGGCCACGCCTGATATCGAGTACTAAAGGAAACCTTTCAACTTATTGATAATTAACTTTTTTTACAAAAAGGAGACAGTGACCACTACTACTCATTGCAAAATTGTACCCTGAGATGACAGAAAAGGTCATGTCTGATATGTTGTTTTTTACTATAATATCAATTATAGCGTATCTGTTGCATTAACCGTGTTCTTGGCCTGATCCTGAAGATCAATCAAGAGTAAAGAATCTGTTGTAAATACATAATTTGACATTATAGTTAAAACTGATAGAATTGACACCATGGGTACTCATGTACACTCACTTTACTGTTAGAGCCATTTTCAGCCGGTACTGAATTGATCCGGTCGGGAAAGATTAAACTATGGAGATACATTGCCACAGGAAAGAGAGAGGGTTTACTCTCATCGAGATCATGATCGTCGTTGCTATTGTCGGCATTCTGGCAGGCATTGCCATCCCCAACTTCCTGAACCTGAAGGACAAGGCTATCTG
>DAOVVW010000059.1 GCA_030636965.1 Pseudomonadota bacterium
AAATCTAATGCTCTAATTTCTAATGCTCTACTGTTCTACACCCAATTTCCATACTAACACACTGATGCAAGGGACGCTGAGACATCATCTTGACAATGGAATAATTGGAACTAGATTTCTATCTGGAGATAAAAAATTTTGAGAAGAAGAGAAATGAAATTTTTCGCTTTCCGCGGAGTAAAAAGCCACGAATGGACTTTTTACGACCCTACTAAACATGAAAGGGGTAAACGATATGAATATTGTACGTTTCAGAAGGCGAACACCCATCAAATGGGATCCTTTCTGGAGTCTGAGAGGCATTCAGGGGGAAATGAACAGATTTTTCCCGGATTTCTCAGGTGATGATACCGAAACCGGAGTTGCGAAACTCACTCCGGCAGTTGACCTGGTTGACACAAAAGAAGATGTGATAATCAAGGTTGAACTTCCAGGTATCAAGAAGGAGGATGTGGAAATCACGCTGCACGACGACCTCCTCA
Source organism: Pseudomonadota bacterium (assembly GCA_030636965.1). GTDB lineage: Bacteria > BMS3Abin14 > BMS3Abin14 > BMS3Abin14 > BMS3Abin14 > SZUA-178. The sequence continues at coordinate 483 of DAOVVW010000059.1, forward strand.
CCATCAAGGGTGAAAAGAAGGCAGAGAAAGAGGAGAAAGAAGGCAGCAGATACTACTTCGAACGCAGATATGGATCTTTTGCCAGGACAATTACACTTCCTGTGAATGTAAAGTCCGATGAAATAAAGGCAAAATTCACAGATGGGGTTTTGGAAGTAACACTTCCCAAGGCCGAAGAGGAAAAATCGAAAGAGATCAAAGTTACCGTGAACTGATAACATGTAGTCCGCGCAAGAGGCCGCCGAGAGGCGGCTTTTTGCGTTTTTTTACGCTGAATATGTATAACGTGGTTCTTTTTACTCCTGTGGGTTATTATGCTTTCTTAGCCCTATTTCTCAACTATTTTTGACAGGCAGGAGAGTGAAAACAGGGCGCAGGGCGTAGTGCGAAGGGCGTTATGGGCAATCATTGCGCTTGTCACGCCATAGCTTTAGCGACGGCGGAAGGAATATTGCCTTTAGCGAAATGATTAAACGACCCTGTGGCATGTTAACTTTATGTTTTTTCCAACGTTGAACGTTAAACATTGAACGTTGAACACCAACCGAAGGTTGGCGATGAAGCAGACAAATAGAAATAAGAACCCCGGCGGTCCTGCCGAAGATCGTTTCACCGAAACCGCTATCATCAGGATGCGGGAAGAGATATTGCTCTGTTCGGGGAACGAGGTTTTTTTCACTGGCAGGATCGATGAAGTAGGTCGTGTTGCTGAAGTCGAGCCTCTGGCCCGAGGAAACGAAGAGGCAGTACCGGCCCTGATGGGAGCCGCCAGCTTCGGCGATGTTGTTATACACAATCATCCAACAGGTTTCCTTGTTCCATCGGATGCGGATCTGTCAGTCGCCTCCAGGCTCGGAAGCGACGGGATAGGAAGTTATATCGTTGATAACGATATCCAGAGGGTCTATGCAGTTGTCGAACCGGCCAAAAAGGATGAAAAATATGCCTCGCTAGAACCGAAGGAGATTTCGGATCTGCTCGGTCCGGATGGTCCTCTTGCCAAGATCCATCCCCAGTATGAAGTACGTCCATCTCAGTGCAGGATGGCTTCTGAGGTAACCCGGGCCCTTGAGAGTGAATCAGTAGGCGTCTTTGAAGCAGGTACCGGTACAGGGAAGAGCCTCGCTTACCTTATCCCGTCCGTCAGATGGGCCCTTTCGGGAAACCGACGAGTTGTTGTTTCCACCAACACTATCAACCTTCAGGAACAGCACCTGATAAAGGACCTGCCTCTGGTTGAGGAGGTTCTCGGTGAATCGTTTTCGGCTGTACTTGTCAAGGGGAGGGGCAACTATCTCTGCCTCAGGAAGAGGGACCTTGTGGACACTGAAACGGGTGAGATACTTCTTGATTTTGACAATATGCAGGAGATGCGAAGTCTCCTGGACTGGAGTAGAACAACCCACGAGGGAAGCCTCTCGGATCTTTCCTTTGTTCCGGAGGAACCTAACTGGAGTCTGATAAAGTGCGAATCAGATTCATGCCTGAGGGCGCGGTGTACTCATTTCTCCACCTGTTTTTTCTACCGTATGCGACGTGAGGCTGCCTCAGCGCAGATACTGCTTGCTAACCATCACATCCTCTTTGCTGACCTTTCCTTCAGAAGTGCCGGACAGGAATCATCCTCTATAATGCCTCGGTATGATGCTGTTATCCTCGATGAAGCTCACAATGTTGAGGATGTGGCCCTTTCATATTTCGACTCCAGTTTCGGAAGGTGGGGAACTACCGCTGCTATTGGCCGCCTGGTCAGCCGCAGACGATCCGAACGCGGGCTTATTCCGTTTCTTCAGAAAAAGATTCAGAATTCCAGGTCCCTTTCGAAAAAACAGAAAAATGAACTGAATAAACTGACCACGGCAGTATTTGAGAGCATTCAGGGACAGAGGGTGAGGTTGGAGTCGGCCTTTGATGAACTTGCAGAGCAGTTCATCCAGTGGCTGAGCAAAGGCGAGGATGCCAGGGAAAACAGGTGGCGTATAACGCCTGAAAGAAGAATCGATAAACAGTGGCGTGGGGCAGATAAGCTTCTGGGCGAGATGTCCGGCCTTATCAGGGGGATCCTCACGCCGGTAAAGAAGCTCAACAGGGAACTGAGAAACCTTATGGAGGAAGGTAATGAAGAACTGGCCGGGCAGTGGAGCGATATAGGGGCAGTGGTGCTAAGGCTTCAAACGTGTGTTGATTTTATTAACCGGGTTAAGGAAGGAGAAGCAGAGGATGAGGTCTTCTGGGCCCAGGTAAGGACGAAGGGCAGGAGGTCTGTGAATCTGCACCTTACCCCTCTGGATGCCGCATCTATATTGGAAAACACTCTCTTTTCATCGGTTGGCCCCGTAGTTATGACGTCTGCGACACTTACCGTCGGTGGTTCCTTCGACTTCATGAGGCACAGGCTTGGTATCGATCGGCTTGACAGAGACAGGATCACGGAAATGGTGTTCCCTTCTCCTTTTGATTTTAACAGTCAGATGAAGATAGCATTTCTGGACGATATTCCTGATCCCGGCAAGTTGGGTTATGTTGCCGGATTGAGGGATGCTGTACGGGAAATGATAACCGCGTCCGATGGTAACTCTCTCGTGCTCTTCACATCGTACAGGACTCTGGATGAAGTATTCGAGGGTTGCAGTGAAGATCTCTCTGATGTCAGGCGGATCATGCTCAGGCAGGGGGAGGCTCCACGCACTGCGCTCCTGGAGCGGTTCCGGCAGGATCCGGGCTCGGTTTTGTTCGCAACGGACAGCTTCTGGGAGGGGGTTGATGTTGTGGGAGATTCTCTGACGAATGTGATCATCGCCAGGCTGCCCTTCCCGGTGCCTACCAATCCTGTCACCGAGGCCCGCGGGGAAGCCCTTCAGAAGGCGGGCAGGGACCCGTTCATGGAAGACTCGGTACCCAGAGCTGTTATACGCCTGAGACAGGGGGTGGGGAGGCTGATCCGACATCGTGATGACACAGGTTTTGCGGTTATTTGCGATGCAAGGATACTGCGTCGATTCTACGGTCGGTTGTTCATCGATTCCCTCCCTCCTGGTGAGCAGATAACAGGAACCACTGAAGAAATTGCGGCGAAAATGAAAGAGTTTTTCTCTAATTGATAAGTGATGTGTAACGCGTGACTAGTAATTGGTGATTGGGAAAAACAGGCGCTGGGCGTTAGGCTCTTGGCGCTGGGTTAAATTCAAGCTATCAACTATCAACCAACAAATAGCAATGATCTAATGTCTAATGCTCTAATGTTCTAAATCCAATCTCCATTTTCCATTATCCAATCTCCCATGCTCCACTTTCGAATTTCGAAAAAACACAATTGACATTTAACCCAAACAACGGTAGATAGAAATCATCCACCCGGATTTCCGGGTGGATTCTTTTTCAACCGGCATCTTGCCGGGATTATCGGCCTGGTTCAGACTTAACTGGAGGTTTCAGGAAAGTGTCCAAGCATCCGATGACACCCGAGGGACTCGAGAAGCTCAAGGTGGAGCTCAAGAGACTCAAGTCAGTTGAACGTCCCAAGGTGATAGAAGAGATATCTGTCGCAAGGGATCATGGCGACATCTCGGAAAACGCTGAATACGAAGCGGCAAAGGAGAAGCAGGCTTTTGTCGAAAAACGAATAAGGGACATTGAGAACATGATCGCCAACGCCCAGGTAGTTGATCCTTCAAAGATGAGCACAGACAGGGTGGTGTTCGGTGTGATGGTGACAGTCCTTGACCTGGAATCTGATGAGGAGATCTGTTACCAGATAGTGGGCGCAGATGAAGCAGATGTTGCAGAATGCAGGATCAGCGTAACATCACCGGTGGCCCGCTCTCTCATAGGCAAACAGGTGGGAGATCTTGTGCAGGTTATCATTCCCAGAGGAATGCGCGAGCTCCAGATCCTGGGAATATCGCTTCCATAATATAAGTAATTGTTCAAAGTTCAACGTTCAAGGTTCAACGTCGTTACAAATCCAAGACCTGAAATCCAAGATCCAAGATCAGCTATGCCTTCGGCGTGGAGTTCTATGTTCAACGTTTAGCTGTCGGAATCCAGTTCCTAAAAGAAGTCCTTACAATGATTGATTATAACGCCCTTCGCACTGGTTTTTTCACTTCGACTTCGACTACGCACTTCGACTGAAATCCCCTCCATGCCCCGTGTAATTCAATACAAGTTAGGGATTTCATGTTGACAGTTCCTTGCAAACACAGGCAGAATTTGTACAAATAATCAGCAGGATCGAAGCAGGCTGTTTAATTAACCGGCACTTTCATCGGCGTTGCAGATGGGTTATATTGTATTATCCTTTTATTACAAAGAGTTAGACTAGACTTTATTCTAGTGTCATTTTGGTATGGAGATTGCTCTTAGGGAGCCGCGAGAGGAGATTTAAATGAAGAAGGTAGAGGCTATTATCAAACCATTCAAACTCGAGGAGGTTAAGGACGCACTCAACGCTCTGGGTATTCAGGGAATGACGGTCACTGAGGTGAAAGGGTTCGGAAGGCAGAAAGGCCACACTGAATTGTACCGCGGAGCAGAATATATCGTCGACTTCCTGCCCAAGGTGAAGATCGAAGTTGTGGTAAGGGAAGAGATCCTGGACGATGTACTCGATGCGGTCGCTAAAGCTGCCAAAACGGGAAGGATCGGTGACGGTAAGATATTTGTTTTCCCCGTGGAGAATGCTGTCCGTATCCGAACGGGCGAAACTGGAGAGGATACGATCTAAGACATTCTGCGGATAATCCCAACTTAATGGAGGCATGAACAATGACACCAAAGGAAGTCCTGGAATTCGCGAAGAAAAACGATGTGAAGATGGTGGATCTGAAATTTATGGATCTGCCCGGAACATGGCAGCACTTCGGTGTACCGGTGAGCCAGCTTGAAGAGGATTCCTTCGAGGATGGATATGGCTTTGATGGTTCCAGTATTCGTGGTTGGCAGCCCATCCACGCCAGCGATATGCTGGTAGTGCCCGATCCCGAAACAGCCGTCATGGATCCCTTTGCTTCTGTACCGACGCTGTCTCTTATCTGCAACATCGTCGATCCCATAACAAAGGAGTCATACTCCAGGGACCCGAGGTTCGTTGCTCGAAAAGCGGAAAACTATCTCAAGTCAACTGGACTTAGTGATACTGCCTACTTCGGTCCGGAGGCTGAGTTCTTTATCCTGGACGACGTACGGTTCGGGCAGAACGCCAATTCGGCTTTCTACTCGGTTGACTCTGTGGAAGGATGGTGGAACAGCGGACGTGATGAGAACCCCAACCTGGGCTACAAGCCCCGGCATGGCGGAGGATACTTTCCCTGTCCACCCACTGACAGCACTGCGGCCATCAGGGTAGAGATGGTACAGGTTCTGGAGTCTATCGGTATTGAGGTTGAGGCGGAGCATCACGAAGTAGCAACTGCGGGTCAGGCCGAGATAGACATAAAATTTCGGCCTCTGGTAGAGGTGTCTGACCAGCTCATGTGGTTCAAATACATTGTCAAGAATGTTGCCCGTAATAACGGCAAGACAGCTACCTTCATGCCAAAGCCTATCTTCGAGGATAACGGTTCCGGTATGCACACCCACGTGAGTCTCTGGAAGGATGGAAAGCCCCTGTTCGCTGGTGACCGTTACGGTGGGCTCAGTGAGATGGCGATGCACTTCATGGGCGGTATCCTCAAGCACGCTCCTTCTCTATGTGCTCTGACGAACCCCACGACCAACTCGTACCGCAGGCTG
>DAOVVW010000244.1 GCA_030636965.1 Pseudomonadota bacterium
AGCGGGCTTCACGCTTACAATTGAAGTAGTTCCTATGGAAATAGTAATCGTCGGACTCAGTCACAAATCAGCGCCTGTTGAAGTCAGGGAGAAGATCTCCTTTGCCGAGGATGTTCTCGATGAGGGACTAAAATCCCTTTCCGGCTACAAGAACGTGACAGAAGCCATGATCCTTTCTACCTGTAACAGGGTGGAAATCTGCGCTATCTCACCCAAAAAGGATGCGGCAGTCGAGGATATAGCGTCTTTCCTCTCCGAGTATCACTCTGTGGAAAGGAAGAAGATCGATCCGCATCTATATACCTTCAGCGGTGAGGAAGCTATCGGTCACATGTTCAAGGTGGCCTCGAGCCTGGACTCAATGGTGGTAGGTGAGCCCCAGATACTGGGACAGGTCAAGGATGCCTTTACCTGCGCCACCAATGCAAAGAGCACGGGAAATGTCCTGAATCGGCTGCTGCACAAGACTTTTTCTGTTGCAAAGAGGGTCCGGACGGAAACGAGGATCGCCACTTCAGCGGTTTCCATCCCCTATGCAGCTGTGGAACTGGCAAAGAAGATCTTCGGAGACCTGGAGGGGAAGACTGTCATGCTTATCGGCGCAGGTGAGATGGCAGAACTCGCCGCCCGGCATCTCCTCAATAGCGGTGTTAAACATATCCTTGTGACGAACAGGACCTTCGAGCGGGCAGAAAAGCTGGCGGAAGTTTTCGAAGGGTCTGCCGTACAATTCGATGATCTGCATCAGCAGATGGAACTTGCCGATATCATTATCAGCTCAACCGGTGCTCCCACCACAATATTAGGCAATAAAGATGTGACAGGTGTCATAAAGAAGAGACGCAACAGGCCCATGTTCTTCATAGATATTGCCGTGCCCCGGGATATAGAAACCAGTGTTAATGATATCGAGAACGTGTATCTTTACGACATTGACGATCTGGAGGGAGTTGTTCAGGCAAATATGAAGGCCAGGGGAAAGGAAGCGGCAAAGGCTGAGAAAATAGTATTGGAGGAAGTTGACCAGTTCAACAACTGGATGATGTCCAGCGAAGCTTTCCCGACCATCGTCATGCTCAAGGAATGGGCGGAAACCATAAGGAAGGATGAAGTATCCAAGACACTGAAAAGAATGCATGATTTATCAGAAGTGGACCAGAAGAGGATCGAGGCTATGACGGAGGCGATTTTGAACAAGATCCTTCACCGTCCCATATCCCGAATGAAGAATGGATCCCAAACCCATGATGGAAAGGATCTGGTGGAGGCTGCAAGGAAGATCTTCGGGTTGGATGATTGACTGTTGACTTTCGAGCGCGTCCAACGACCAACGTGGTTTCAATAAATGAATAAGGAGATAAAGGGAATTCAGTAGTCAGGAGTTGGAATACAGTTGTCAGTAGTCAGTAATCAGTGGTCAGAATGTTTACAAACGATTATGCGATAATCATCTCATTGATTTATTCTGACAACTGACTACTGGATTCTGAATTCTAAGTCGCATAACGTTAGACGTTGGACATTGGACATTGGACAGTTTTAATGGAGGAGTTCATTTGAAGAATCAACTGAGAATCGGCACAAGAGGAAGTCAGCTGGCACTTTGGCAGGCAAACTGGATAAAGGAAACCCTCGTCAGGAAAAACCCCGATCTTGATGTAGAGATTGTTAAGATAAAAACCACAGGGGACAAGATCCTTGATGTACCCCTGGCAAAGGTTGGAGGAAAAGGCCTCTTTGTAAAGGAGATAGAGACTGCCCTGCTTGACAACTCCGTGGATCTGGCCGTCCATAGCATGAAAGATGTTCCCACCCTGCTGCCTGATGGCCTCAAGATCGTTGCGATAAGTGAGAGGGAGGATCCCAGGGATGTTATTATCTCAAAAGAGGGTAGGACGCTGGCGCAGTTGCAGGAAGGTGCCAGGATCGGCACCAGCAGCCTTCGAAGACAAGCACAACTCGCCGGTTACAGACCGGACCTCGTTATGGAGCCGTTGAGGGGCAACATAAACACGCGCCTGAAAAAGCTCAGGGATGGCCAATATGACGCCATTGTACTGGCATATGCGGGTGTAAAAAGGCTTGGCTGGGAAGGTGAGGTCACCCAGGTCCTGGATACGGATATTATGCTGCCGGCTATCGGCCAAGGTGCCCTGGGAATCGAAGCAAGGGGAGATGATCCCGGAACCCTTGAGCGAATCCTGTTCCTTAACCACTCGGAAACTTCCCTTTGTGTGAGGGCCGAAAGAGCCTTTCTGCACCGTCTCGAGGGGGGATGCCAGGTTCCCATTGCTGCCTATGCGACCACTGACAACGGTACGGTTACCCTTACTGGCCTGGTTGCCGGGGTTGACGGTGAGAAGCTCATAAGGATGGAAGTAAGGTCCGATGAGGCGTCAGCAGAGGAGGCCGGCCTGGAGCTTGCTGAGCAGATCCTCGCTTCCGGCGGACGTGAGATCCTGGAAGAGATCTACTGTAGAGAGATAACCTGAAGCAACGCGCCCATGCTTGGGCGCCCGGATCAATAACATAAACCCTCGCGCCCGAGCGTGGGCGCCCGAATCCATAACATACAACGATAGTTATGGATTCGTGAGGAAAGCAAAAACGACGCTTTTTGCTTTCCGTGGAGTGAAAAGCCGCTCACGGACTTTTCACGACAAATAACAAAGGAAACAGAGTGAGAACCTTATCACTTGAAGGTGTCGGGGTCCTGATCACCAGGGCCGCAGAGCAGTCAGAGGGTATGTCCAGGGCCCTTGAAGAGCTCGGAGCCACCCCTTTCGTTCTTCCGACAATCCAATGTATACCTTTCCGTGATCCAGCCGGTCTGGATATTGCTCTGGAAAAGATCAGTTCATTCGAAGCCCTAATATTTACTTCCGTCAACGGGGTAAGGTTCTTTGTGGATCACCTTCGTGAGGCCAGAATGGATATGAATTTCATCCCGCCTGCTGTCTGTGTAGGCCCCAGGACTGCAGAAGCCTGGAGGGTTGAAGGAGGCAGGGTGTTTACTGTACCGGACGAATATACCGGCGAGATGATCCTGGATACACTCGGAGAGGACCTTTCCGGCAAAATTTATCTCATTCTACGGCCTGAGACAGTAAAAACAGAACTCGGTGAGGCACTCAGGGACGCTG
>DAOVVW010000033.1 GCA_030636965.1 Pseudomonadota bacterium
GGCAGGCCCGGCAATTGCTCGCCGAACCCTATCGTCCCGCGCGTCCTCATGGGACAAAACGGGATCGGAAGTCGACTTGTGAACACCCGCGGTTTAACCGCACGGTGTGCTTTAATTATTGGTGTTAAATGGTACCGCGGAATCCCCCGAGGGACCCCTTTTCCGCGCAGCAGAATCTCCCTCTTAAATGAAATTTCAAATTACAGCAGTTGTCAGTTATTTTCAAGTGTTTTGTGCAGTAAATCACAATTATATTTAATTATTGACAGGGTCGTAAAAAGTCCATCCATGACTTCTCACGAAGTCATCAACCTTCTTCGCCTTCTGCTTCCGTGGGTGATCCAACCCAGACCCCGAAGATGTTCGGCGAAGCCCGGGTGAATCCCTCACCTTCGCCTGCCAGGTCGTACCTGACTGTCAGGAGGTCCTCTACTTCTGGAAACGTGTCCAGTTTATCCCGCACATCCCATGTTTTTATGTAGCCGTCACAGGCCCTGCAGAAATCTACCCTCAGCAATTCACTCTCTTCTTCGATGGTGAAGTAGCCAAGCCCCTTGTTGTCGGTATTATCACAGAAGGGACACATTACCCTGCCGAATCGCCATTGGGTGTGACACCTGTGGCAAACGAGATAACGCTTGCCTCCCTCTCCCTCGAGGTAAGCGACTGCCGGAGCACCTCCGCAGGCGGGACAGGACCCTTTTTCCCAATCACCGGTTTCTATTTCACCGATGGACCTTGCGGCATCGAGGAACGACCCCTTGAGAACGTTGAAGATGACGAATACGCCCACCTCAGGTTCCACTGACAACTCAACAAGTTTGTCCCTGAGCTTTTCCCCTCCATCTGATAGATAAAGGGTGACAAGTTCAGCTAATGTTTCCGTTTCAGCAAGCTTCAAGTGCGACTCGCCCCACCGGCTGTCATCGTCGGAGTGTTTCACCAGGGTCTGCAGTATATCTTTCGCCCGCTTTGCCATCCCCTTCTCTTTCGGCATCAGGTCCTCTGGCTCAAGCAATGTAAATCCCTCGGCCATCCTCATTTTGGCCTCGTCGGCACTGGGAATCCTGACTTTTTTGGCAAGAGAGAGTTTTTTGGAGACAAGCGGATACAGTTCCCGGTAGAGCTCCAGGACATCCTCCATCTCCTCGATATCAATCTTTCCGGCAGTTATTGCTTCGGTTATTGCGTCTTCATGGTTTTTGGATGCAGTCATTATTTCTCCTGAGTTCCTGGTTTCTAATTCCTGGTTCCTAGTTTAGAGAGATTTTATACCATAGTCATTAAAATGAATTTAAATGTCAAATTTCCATTTCCATACTAGAAACAAGAAACCAGAAACTAGAAACTCTTTTTAACCACTCTCACCAGAAACGCTTTCATTTCCATTGCACCGCTGGCGCTATTGTGAATTGCCGTCAGCAGATTATTAGTTCTCCGGTCATCATCTCCATAAAGAGTGAGGGACACAACCGGAAAGCGGCCTCGGCTGTAATGGTAATCCCTGATCCGCTCAGTTACGATAGTCCTTGCGTCAACCCCCACTTTGTCGTCTGGGGAATATATGGTTACAACAGTGCCGTCTTCGGCCTCCAGCTCTTCAGCAAAGGACGGGCTTATCTCCAGAAACCTGGTTGTCCCAAGCTCCCTGAGCCAGTCCACCTTCGCAAGAACTCCTCCGCTGCCCATAACGTTTCCCGTTCGCCTCAGAGAAAGTATTACAGGATATTTTTCAAGGACTTTTTCAGGTCTTCTGAACAGGTACCCCCACTCGCTCCTTTTGCCATCCCTAAGTGTTACGAGGGGGTTTGACTGACCACCTGTCAGGTAATCCGAAAACGGACTGTGAAAAGGTTCGTAATACTCGGGGAAGGGAGAACCCTTGCTCAGCTTCTTCCAGAAAAGTATCGGGAGGAAGGGTCTTAAGGGCAACACTTCGGTGGCATCAAGTTTTTTGCGCCCCTGTCCTTCATGTCGGAGAAGAATCGTCCTGTCGGTGGCATCGGAGTAAATATGGGAGAAGGGATCGGGAACACCCCACGGCCAGAACCAACCCCAGTTTTCGAAAATCCCTGTTCCATATTTATCGGATGGATCCCTTCTTTCCGGAAGCCATTCGTCAACTGCAAACCACCCCCTGTAGAGGCGGTTTCCGCAAACTGCCCCTGACGGCCATTTATTACCGGGTGGCAAAAGCTTGTCATCGCCACCGGTCCTGGCCTCGAAGCCGTTTATCTCTCTTACGACCTTGTCCACGGTAGCGTTAAACGTCCAGTTAAGAGCCTTAACAGGCTCTGCGGCCGAACCTGTCTCCTGATCGTAAAGGGTCTTGAGTTCAGTGCCCAGGCGGGAGAGTACTGACAGGAGCGATGCCCTGCCTCGTGGTAGATCCTCACCCGGAGACAGAGTCCGGACCCTGCGCGAACCATCTGTCAGGCTCCCCTCCCGGAGAGCGGGCGGTTCCGTTGGAATAAAAACAACTTCCGTTTTGACCGCTGCAATATTTCCTGCGACTTCCTTCCAGAAGGCAGCCGTTCTGCTGGTATCAACATCCATTACGATCAACAGATCAAGCTTTCTCAGGGTGTCTATTAAATGCCGCCCACCCGGAAGGCTGCTCAGGGGTTCTGCACCTATCACCACCAGGGCCCTGATTTTGTCTTCAGCGATAGCGCGGATGATACCGTTAGTTGTGAGATCCTCGTTCTCGTACCTTGCCGGCAGCAGACCCACGGCATCCCGGCCGTTATCCCTGTCAAACCAGGATCTTGCCAGGGCAAAAAGCGCCTCTGCCTCCTCCCTGCCGTCGGGATTTTTGATGGGATCCTTCCCAACTACAGGAAGAGGGATATACCCTGGGAGAAATGGGGCCAGGAGACCCATATCGCATACACCCTGGGCGTTACCGGACCCTGCCGCTACAACTATTCCACCTCCCTTTTTCTTCAGGCTACCCAGGAGGCCCTGCACAGTAGCTACAAGCCTCACAACTTCTAAACCTGCCGTACCCGCAAGAGCACCGGCGCCCAATACGAAACAGGCCGAAAACTCCTGTTCTCCGGTCCTCTGAAGCAGCTTGCATACCCTCCTCAGCAGTGCCCGGTCAACACCAGCTATATCAGCCGTCTTTTCCAGGGAGTAACGGGAGTAGTGAGATTTGAGGCGTTGGTAAATAGAGTAGGGCTCCGTCAGGGTATTGTCTCGAATCAGCCTGCCCTTGTTCTTTCCGGAGCGATACCTCAGGTATTCCCCCTCAAGTTCGGTGACTGCCATGAAAGGGGCATCCGTATACCTGGTAAGTTCGTCTATGCGAGGAGTGCCCTTTTCCATTAACCAGGAAATAATGGCGCCCAGGATAGCCGCATCGCAACCTGGTCTGATGTTGAGCCAGATATCTCCGGGTCTGGCTGTTTCTGTTCTCCTTGGATCAATGATAACAACATTGCCGCTTCGTCTGCGGACCTCCTCAAGAGCGCGGGCAAGAGCTGGTGAAGTCAGGCCCGGATTGGATCCCAGAAGGATCACCACATCGCTTTGCGCAACCTGAATAGCAGAATGTGTAGGGCCTGGAAGCCCCAATGTATCCCTGAGGCCCAGGGCGACCATTCCGCGGCTGACCCGAACGGTCGTATCCATGTGAACGACACCAAGACCACGGAAAAGCTTGGTAGCAAGATAGGCCTGTTCATTGGTGAGGTTGCCGCCCGCGAGGACTCCAAGACTGTCGAAACGATTTTTCTCCAGGCCCTTACCCACAGGTGATCCCATCTGTATGTCGCGCATATCCTTAATGCGACGGCCCGCCAGTCCGATAGCTTTCTCGAGAGTTATTTCCTCCCATTTGGAGGTTCCGGGTCTGCGGTAGAGGGGAACCTGCTTTGCGGATATTTCATTGACCTTCACAACCGCAGCGCCTCTTGCGCAAAGGCTCCCACGAGCCACGGGGCAATCCGGATCCCCCTCAACCCTGAGCCTGCCCCGTGAGTCCTTGAACGATATGGTTCCGCACCCGAGAGAACAAAGGGGACAGCGGCTGGGGATCAGTTCACCGTAAACAACTTTAGGCCTGTTTTGGGATGCCCGCACCAAATGGGGGCGTTGGGGCCATAGTGTGCCCAGTATGAAGCTGCCGGATATTTTGAGGAATGTTCGTCGCTTCATTGTATGGATAGTAGACCTGGTTAAAAGTTTAAGGTTTCAAGTTTAAAGTTTATGATCATGCAGAGATATTACATTACTTGAAACTTTAAACGTTAAACTTTCAACTCGCTGAAATACTCCTGAATTGGATGGAGCCGATAATGGCAGAGGTTTGTATCAGAATCAATATAGATTATTAAGTTGTTGGTTGTTAGTGGTTAGTTGATAGTTAAAGACAAATATCATAGTCATTAGCCTTTACCAACAACCAATAACTAACAACTATCAACTATTCTTTAGATGGTCCAGAAGGACCTTTCCACCTGTTTGGACGTTCTTCTTGACCTTCTCCTCGGCGTCAAACTCGTCGCCCCCCCTAAAGGCTTCAATAATTTCCTCGTGCTGCTGTAGCGTCTGCTGAAACTGTCCGGGAAGGGTCAGGGAAACGATGCCGAATCTTTTGAAGTGGTCATTTAAGTTGGAGATCATCTGTATGAGCCTGTTGTTACCGGATAATTTCGTAAACAGCATGTGGAACTTCCTGTGTAAACGATAGAAGGCTTCCAAATCATCACTGTCTATCAGCTTCCTGAGCTGATCGTTGATCTTTTCCAGCTTTTCTATATCTTTCTCCTTAATTTTTGGGGTAGCAAGCCTGGCGGCCAGTCCCTCCAGAGTGCCCTTGATAATATAAAGATCGTTTGCCTCTTCAGGATCGATATCTGTGACAATTGCCCCCTTGCGGGGGATTATGGTTATAAAACCCTCGTTTTCCAGCTTTCTGAAGGCCTCGCGCAGAGGAGTTCTGGAGATTCCCATGGATTCGGCGAGTTCCCCTTCCGATATCCTCTCTCCAGGCTTGAATTTACCCTTGATAATAGCAGTTTTAATGGAGTCGGCTATATCTTCCGACAAGAGCTTGGGCTCCTCTATCTTGATCTTGAAGTCTTTCATGAACGCTCTTTAGCCGCCTCCTGCTCCCTGCTCGCCCTGTCAACCTGCTCTGCCAGGTAATCACCGCCCAGCAGTGCATGCTCAACCAATACAGCCTCCGCCAGACGCCCGTCCCCTTTCTTGAATGCCTTGATGGCCTGTTCATGCTGCTTTACTGATTCCATCAGCCTGCCAGGCAGGGAGAGGGCCGCCATCCTGAAGCCAAGGAACCTCTTTACCATCGTATCTCTGATCTCAACAAGCTTCTCGTTGCCGCAAAGAGTAAGAAAATAGTTGTGAAACTCCTCGTTCTTGGTGAAAAATCTCTCGTAGTTATTGTTCTCGGCACAATCTGCGAGTTCCTTGTTGATCTGGATGAGCTTGTCTACGTCCTTTTCCGTCATTTTTTCCGCGGCGATCCTGGCCGCATATCCTTCGAGAAGACTTTTCAACTCAAAGAAGTCCTCTATATCCTTCCGGGTGATGTTTGATACGACCGCTCCTTTGCGGGGAATAACTGTGAGAAAACCTTCGCTTTCAAGCTGCCTGAAAGACTCCCGGATCGGCGTCCTGCTGATACCCAGACGGGTAGCCAGCTCCGGTTCCGTGAGCTTGGTACCCGGTTTGAGTTCACCCCTGATAATGGACTCCCGCAGGGAGAAAACAATCTGCTCCCTTAAGGTCTTGTGTTTTCTCAGCTTCATATCGTATTGTTATCCAGTCAGTATCGGAAATTCAGTTGGAAGAGTGTATACAATATACAATACACAATTACATTAGTAGTATTGTTACATCTAGTTGTCAAGAAAATACTGCCTTTTGTAACGATTTACGGGATTATTTCATGGCAAAAATCGATCGAAAAAGGCCACTGACACCTATCGGAAGCGTGTTAAAGACGCTGCTATCGAAACTCGATCTGCACGAGGATACCGCCGAGCGGGGCAAGGCAATGCTCGCCTGGGAGATTGTCGCTGGAGAGGCGTCAAAACACTCTGAGCCAGCCCATTTCAGAGGATCTGTTCTTGTTGTGTCCGTTTCAAATCATGCATGGCTGCACGAACTGTCAATGAGGAAGAGTGAACTCCTGGGGAAACTGGAAAGAGAAGTAGGGACGGGGATCATCAAGGATCTGAGGTTTGAACTCAAGAGAGATTAGGTCCAATGTCCAACGTCCAATGTCCAACGTGATTTAAGTGATGCATAATGCGTAACAAGTGATTGGTGATTAGTAATTGGCGATTAGTGAAACCAGGCGTTGGACCTACAAAACCCATCCTCTCCCCTGGTGGGAGAGGACCGAGGAGAGGGGGATATCCTACCACCCTCCCCTTTGTCCCCTCCCATCAAGGGAGGGGTGAAAGTAAGTAATCCAATTTCCAATATCCAATTTCCAATCTCGAAAGATTTAATCTTTATGCTCCTTCTGTTTGTAAGCATCATGGCCAAGGTCCTCATCTATTTCAGCCCAGATACGAACTTCAACCCTTTCTTTTTGTGGAATATCCGTAAGTATGGAAATTGTCTTGAAGAACTTACCCACCGGTTCTTTATGGAGGTTCGGATCGAATTCTGCCGTCAGGATCCCCTCGTCACCGGGATTGAACCTCTCTTTTGATATGGAAGCCCTGGTGCAGCCGCAGCTGGTTGGTGTTCCAGTTATTGTTATCGGTTTAGCCCCTCTGTAAATGAATGGAAATCCGTATCTGGTTATTCCCTGGCTCTGCTTCAGGACCCCGAAATCGTACTCTATATCCCGGAAGCTGAAATCCCCCATCTCTTTTTTGTAGCGATTTTTCATACCGGTTTTCTTGAACTCTTCTTCAGAGACGACAACTCCCGAAACCCGGAAAGTAGTTACCGTACCGTTTCTTACTACCTGCATCCTGTTTGACAGACGATCATCGTGGGGAGCACTCGTTATCAGGTAGGCTCTTCTCTCGACCGGTCCAAGGTCCTTCAGGCCATGGGCAAGAGGGTCATAATCAATTGTGATTTTAAAGCTCTCCCCAGGTTTAACGAGACCGATCCAGTTGTTTAGCAGGGACATTCCAAATTCGGGTGATTTTGAGCCATCGGGGAGCGTAATGCTTAATTTCGTACAGCCGCAGGATGTGAAACCGCCTTTTAACAGCAGGTTGTCTTCTCCGCTGTTATACATTGAAAAAGTATGCTGAAGATTGCCGCCCTTGATATTTATATAGCCCCAGTCGTGTTCTACGCCCCTGTAAGCTGCCACCTTGCCGCTGGTGGCTTCAGCTGCTCCGGCAAATTCCAGCGTTCCTGCTGAAATAAAAGACACCGCAACAATCACTGAAACTAATAATTTCAAGAGATAATGTACTTTGCTCATTCTATCACCTTTCCTCTGCAGTCCTCATTCAAGGATCATTTCCAAATTAGTTGTTGGTTATCAAAGCAGCCATCGATCTCTTTCCTCCCGTATTGTCTCTCCTCGACTCCCGGTATCCCGCTGCTGTACTTCACAGCAGCGGTTGCA
>DAOVVW010000108.1 GCA_030636965.1 Pseudomonadota bacterium
CCTCAGGAGTCGTTACACAATTGAATTCAGTAGCTACCCCCGGTGATTCCACGCTCCAGGTTAACTACGGCGACAAGGTGACGATGAAGTATATCGACAACGACGATGGAGGCGTACCCGAGTACTCCTGTGACGAGTTTATCTCAGGTCCCAGGTGGCTCAAGCTCAACAGGGACAATGGGGACAGCACCGAGAGCCTGATACTTTCCGGAGGGACCCAGGTCCTGACAATGTACAACAACGACTTGATAAGGCCCAAGGTGTATATACCCAGGTACGAGTCGGATTCATCTATCTCCACCTCCACGGTAACGGTTTTGGATTCATCGGGAAGCGGGGGTGAGAGCGAGACCGTGACGCTAAGAGAGGTCCTCGATACCGGTGTATTCATCCCGGATATAACCGCATACGGGCAGGATAACATCCTCATTTCAACATCCGGATCCATACCCCTGGCTGATGAGCTTTACCTGCCGTATACGCCCAAGACGATAACGGTTTCCTATCCGAACGCAAGTCCCGTTAAGACCTCATCCTTTGTAGTGGAGGATGAGGATCTGCCGGAGGTCAGTATAACAGCGCCCACGGATGGGTCCACGGTTTCAGGTTCTGTTACGGTAGATGTCTACGCGAACGATATAAACAACACCATTAACCCGGCCATAACCCGGATCGATCTGTACATAGATACATATCTTGTCAAAACATGGACTGGAGCGGACCTGACCGGAACGAATACATATTCATGGGTAACCGAGGCGCTGGGCGTGCCGTACTGGCTGGACGGCACGCACACGATGTTTGCCAGAGCCCAGGACGGTGCCGGTAACTGGCAGACGAGCTCCTCTGTCTCCGTAACGGTGGCTAACGGCAAACAGACAATATGGTTCACCGCGCCCTCAAATAACTCGATCTGGAATAGTACAACGGTCAACGTGGGCCTTCAGACGGCGGATCTTAATACCATTAACCCGAGCTACTCGGTGACCCTCAAGATCGGGTCAACTTTCAGAACCCTTACCGATATGGGTGGAGATGCATATGCCTATAGCTGGGATACTTCAGCCTCGGCAGAGGGTACGGGGGTCAAGGCAATGGTTGCCCAGGTGCAGGACAGCCAGGGTAATACGGTCTCGGCAACCTGGTCTGCCAAGGTAGACCACACCGCGCCCATTGTAACAATAAGTGATTCGCCGAATTTATGGCACGGTGATACCGCTCCCTATTCATGGGCCTTTACAGTAAGCGATAATTACGGTTTTCTCGATTCCTCCAACACAGTTCTGGTGACCGTTAACGACGGCAGTTTCACCGATCAGCCGGCAACGTACGGGGGCAGTACATGGGATGGGAGCAACTGGAATGCCTCCTACTCCTTTACCTGGTCGCCGTCATCGAGCGCTGTTGAGGACACATCCTATTCATGGAGCGTTGAGGCCTACGATTCATCCCTGCCCGCGCCGGGCAACCTGGGAACGGGTTCGCTGGTTTTTTATGTTGATAATATTCATCCGACTGTGGATACCCCGACTGTGAGTGCATCCTGGGGTTCACTTGATCCGGCCTACGGACCCTTCGTGAAGGGGACTGTGACCATGAACTCCCAGGTCAACGACAGCTTTGCCAGTAGCGGGCTTATCTATTTTATAAGCAAGGATGATCCACTGGGATCTGTCTGGGCTACTTTCGATGTTACTTCGGACCCGGCGATGGCTTTGAGCTGGGAGACTGACGGTGATATCTGGGCTGGGCAACCGTGGCCTGACGGGGCGTACGCCATATATGTTAAGGGCATCGATCTGGCAAATAACGAAAATAGTAACGCCATGACCCAGAGTTATCACTTCTATGTGGACAACGGTGTTCCCACTATCACACCGTCGACACCCGGTTCCGGTTTCGCGACAAGCGTGGTGTCTGTCCCATACAGCGCCGATTCCAATATCGGTTTCCTTGCCAGTACTGGATATTCGGTCTTCGATTCTGTACCCTCCGCCGTGTTCTCATCGACCAGCGCTTTCACCCTTGCCTCGGCGGTGGCTACGACTACCGCGACCTTCACGGTCGATACACGCGCCGCGCCCACCAACGGCCTCCACTCCATTCAGGCCAGGGTGAGCGACCATGCTGAAAATAGCACAAGCACGTCAAGGCTGCCCTTTGAGATCTGTAACAGGGATGCATCAATAGTGACGGTCACATGGACTCCTGATGGCAGCAATTGGGGCCTCCAGGTGAATGGAACCCTGGTACAGCTCCAGACTTCCGGAACTCCCATTGATGCTTCAGGGAAGATGTCCATATTTGTGTCGGCCAACAGCAAGTCGTTCTCCGATTCTGTAAATACGTCCCCGGATGGCTATTTCGCATACGCGCATACAGTCACCTCATCAGAACTCTCAATGGGATCGGGCACTTCAGTTCAGGTAGATGTGGAGAACACCGATTCAGGATGTCACACCAACTTCACAATTGATGAAGATACCGACACTCAGTTATTGCCATAAGATTTATGAATAAATATAAGGGCCGGGGTTTTGGTGAATCACGAAGCGAAGCGAGAAAGGCGTTGCGCAGCCGAGTGATTACACCCATGAGCCCGGCCTTATGAAAACACCATCCCGAAATTCCACCGATTGATAGGGAGATGAAATGAAAAAAGTAAAAAAGACTATGAAAAAAGTTCATGCTTCATGCATCAAAGGGGGCGAAAACAGCATAGAATAGACATTAGTGGATGGAACGTCTCTTGCTTTAATAGAGTTGAGAGTAGCGAGTAAAACTGGAGGTTAATGCCATGTTTTCTGAAGATAGATCATTTCTAAATCCCAGATCCCAGAGGGGAGCAGCCCTCATAACCGCCCTCTTCTTGATCACAATACTCACCATCCTGGGAATGCTGGTTCTTAATACGTCCATCGTGGAGATCAAGATGGCGGCGAACCAGAAGGTTTCAAGCCAGGTGTTCTATACGGCCGAAGCGGGCCTCGAACGTG
This sequence comes from Pseudomonadota bacterium, assembly GCA_030636965.1. Lineage (GTDB taxonomy): Bacteria > BMS3Abin14 > BMS3Abin14 > BMS3Abin14 > BMS3Abin14 > SZUA-178. The sequence goes on from DAOVVW010000108.1 coordinate 2,997, forward strand.
GTCTCAAGGCGCTGGTGGCCGATATGGAATCTGACGGCACGGCCGGTGGGCCGTGGGCCAACCTGAGCTTCCCGTCCTCGGCAGGAAGCGTGACTGCTGCGTATGTAAACGGCTCAACCGCTTTCGATGTAAATGTTCGCTCCATGGATATGTACCTTGATGGTAACTCCGCCTCCCAGGTGAGGAAACTGACCTTCACAAATGGCGGCACCACCCTGGGCGCCTCCACTTATGAACTCTACATGTATTCACCCCACAGCATGGATGTCTATCTGATGTCATATGCCAGTGGACCTAATGGAGTTGCCGCTCTTGAATACCACCTGGACGCAGAGGACAATTCCCCATACAACAATGCTATTTTCTCCGGTACGGGCCTCAACGGCCAGGTCAACGGAAACGTTAATGTGTCAGGATCCGTGTATTCCCAGGGCTATATGGAATTCGGCGGAACAGCGGCCATAACCAATAATTACACGGATGGTGGTATAGATGCGGCTCTTCAAGCAATGATACCTGCCTTTACAGATCTTGATGCCAAAATCAGGGTTAAAGGCGCAGATCTCACCCTCCAGGGAACTTCCCACATTGGTACAAGCAATGCCGATGGTGCGGTTAGCGATATCCAGGTAGACGGGAATTTTACCAGCAGTGCGCCCTACTACGCCGATAATGTCGGCTCCGAAGTTCCCAATCTTGCCATGCCCGGTATTCTGGACGGCCTTGAGGCCGAGTTTCCGGGAGTCTCTTCAGATCCGGCATATTCAGGGATCGGTGACGTAACTGATAGAGCCATGGCGATCTACAAGGATCTGATTCGGGGCGTGAATGGATTCGCGGCAGCAGCTACATATGCCAGCACAGTCCCCGCAGGTAATATTACCTCCAAGGGAGTTGTTCTGGACAATGCCTGGCTTGCCGGTTGTGAACCGGCAAAACTTGATTGCGATAACGATCCTGGTGGTGACGGCTCGGATGATCCAGGGGAACTCGAGATCGCAACCTGTACTCCCGACTTTACATGTGTTGACAGCCTGGGGAACGGTGTTTCATACGATTCCGGTACCAATGTTGTAACGTTCATCGGGATGGTCTATGTGGATGAGGAGTTTGAGATCGACAAGACTGTAACTTATGTCTCCAAGGGAGCGTTTGTGGACGATGGATTCGGCAATCCTGTGGCCCCGGCAAACCAGGATGAACAGGCAGCAGTTGTTATTGCTGCAGAGGAAGTTGAATTTCAGGGACAGTTTGTTCCTGATAGCGGCGGCTACCTCAAGGGCGGGAGCGATACAAATAGTGTGGGGTTTATCTCCGGAGCGGAGATCCATATCGAGGGGAGCCCGGGGGATCTGGTTACGGGGATGTTCTACTCAGCTGGGGAGTTCGAGGTTGAAAAACAGATGCAGATAGCCGGAACTCTCATTGCCGGTGAGTTCGAGTTCACCAATGTACCGGATGTATACCAGGTACCGGCCATGAAAAACTATCTTCCCAATTACATGCCGGGAACCAACTCGATCCTGACCTTCAAAAGCCGCGAGTGGAGAAGAGTGTACTGATGAGGACCGCGTCCAACGTCCAACGACCAACGACCAACGTGTAAAACATACAGAACCTTAAACACAAAATCCCCCGAGAGAGATCCCGGGGGATTTGTTATTAGAGGAATAGAGGAGCATCTTTTTGAACCACAGAGTACAAAGAGAAAGGCTTGGCTTGGGGTAAAACGCCACATAAACAAGGGCGACTTCCTTGAACCACAGAGTACACAGAGAGCGCAGAGGAAGGCTTGAGTCTGGGGTAAGAATTGGTAATCCAATCTCTAATACTCTATTTTCTAATGCTCTAATGTTCTACCCCCATACCCCGATACTCCATTATGCCGATACTTGTTCCTCCGTGCACTCCGTGCCTCCGTGGTGAAAAGACCTTTAAATAAACCACAAAAAGGTGTTTGGTTTTCTCTGTGCCCTCTGTCACCACTGCGCTCAACCAATCTTTATATGAGTACTTGTCTTTTTAGGCGGACTTTAACACATAATGTTGTGGATATTGTTTAAGTGTTAAGTATAACTTACGGTAAAAAAAGACTTTTTTTAAAAATATTGCTTGACAAACTATTTTTTATTATTCATAGTTACGCAAAATTTCACATATATTAATATA
>DAOVVW010000251.1 GCA_030636965.1 Pseudomonadota bacterium
CCCGCCAGGGGAGAGGAAGAGTTGCTCGAAGTTGACTGACAGTTTGTTAAAACCCAAGCTAGGTTTTCTCTGTGTCCTCTGTGACTCTGTGGTGAAAAAACCTTCAACTTTTAACTTTTAACTTTCAACAAGGTACATAATCTATGAAAGAAAAAGCCCGTTGGGAAAAGGAAACACTGGATCCAACCCGGGAAAAGAATCCTGAGCGCAAGGAAGAGTTCAAGACTATTTCCTGGACGCCGCTCGATACTTTGTACACTCCGGAGGATCTGGAGGATTTTGATTACGCAAGAGATCTGGGTTTCCCCGGAGAATATCCCTACACACGTGGTGTCAGGCCGTCCATGTACCGTGGACGTCTCTGGACTATGCGTCAGTACGCGGGATTCGGTACGGCCCAGGAGTCCAATCAGCGGTACAGATATTTGCTGGATCAGGGGCAGACCGGATTGTCTGTAGCCTTCGATCTACCCACTCAGATGGGCTACGATTCGGACCATCCCATGTCACAGGGAGAGGTGGGCAGAGTCGGGGTTGCCATCGACTCCCTGGAGGATATGGAAACCCTGTTTTCCGAAATTCCCCTGGATAAGGTCAGCACTTCCATGACGATCAACTCGACCGCCTCGATATTGCTCTCTCTATATGCCGAGGTTGGCGTCCTGCAGAAAGTTGAGGCTGGCAAGCTCAGAGGTACGATCCAGAACGACGTCCTGAAGGAGTACATCGCCAGAGGCACCTATATCTTCCCGCCGGCTCCTTCCATGCGGATAATTACCGATATTTTCGCCTACTGCATTGATGAGATGCCCCTCTTTAACACAATAAGCATCAGTGGATATCACATGCGTGAGGCCGGATCCACCGCTGTTCAGGAAGTTGCCTTCACACTTTCCAACGGTATCGCCTACGTCCAGGCTGCCGTTGACAAGGGTCTTGATGTGGACGGGTTTGCTGCCCGACTGTCGTTTTTCTTCAATGTACACAACGACTTTTTAGAAGAGATCGCCAAGTTCCGGGCGGCGAGGAAGATCTGGGCAGATATCATGAAGAACCGCTTCGGGGCGAAGAAACCCGCTTCCTGGATGCTCAGATTCCACACCCAGACTGCGGGATGTTCGTTGACCGCTCAGCAGCCGGAAAACAACGTTGTCAGAGTGGCCATACAGGCTCTGGCGGCCGTCCTTGGCGGCACCCAGTCACTCCATACCAATTCCAGAGACGAAGCCCTCGCCCTTCCCACGGAAGAGTCTGTACGCATAGCTCTCAGGACGCAGCAGCTTATAGCTTGCGAAAGCGGGGTCACGGGCACCGTGGATCCCCTCGCAGGTTCCTATGCCATTGAAGCGCTGACACGTAATATTGAAAGTGGCGCAAGGGATTACATCCGCCGGGTGGATGAGACGGGCGGGGCCGTCAACGCCATCGAGGCCGGGTTCCAACAGAAAGAAATAGAAGAATCTGCCTACCGGTACCAGATGGATGTGGAATCCGGGGAGCAGATAGTAGTTGGTGTGAACGCCTTTATTCTTGAAAAAGAGGAGCATCACGGCAAATTGCTGAGGGTGGATCCGGCCCTGGAAAAGGCCCAGGTTCAAAAGCTTACAGGCCTTAAAAACAGGAGGAACAGCAAGGACGTGGAGGCAGCTCTAAAATCCCTTGAGGATGCCGCGAAAAGTGATAATAACGTTATGCCAGCTATTCGCGATGCGGTCAGGAAGTATGTGACTTTGGGTGAAATAAGTGATGCTCTGCGCAATGTGTTTGGGACATTCAAGCCTGGGTGAGTGTAGGCAAGAGGCAGGATCTGATGCGTATCGGGGTATCGGTGTTTACCCCTCCCCTGGCGGGAGGGGAACACAAGGGGAGGGGGTAACATATAAAGAGATAAAAGCCTTTAACGCAGGGGGCCGCCAGTCTTCGCCAAGGCTTCGACCCGGCAAGCAGGTCGCCCATCCGGGCGGACCGCAGAGGGCCGCTGAGTTTACGGGAATAATCCCCAACTTCAAAAAAATGATTAATCATTATCTCTTTAATAAAACCCTGTGCCACCACGTGTTACCCTTTGTACTCTAGTGTTGAGTTAGCTCTTATCCTTCTTGTAAAACCCAAGGGCTGTTTTTTCCCTCTGTGTCCTCTGTGACTCTGTGGTGAAAAGGAGATTATTATGAATAGGCCTGTACTCGACCATATAGGAATTGCAGTAAACGATATCGATGCTGCGCTGGAGCTTTACCGGGATAAACTGGGATTCGAGGTGGGCGGGATCGATGAAGTTCCCGGATTCGGGGTGAAAGTTGCCTTTCTGCCCCTTGGTGAAGGTCAGATCGAGCTGGTGATGCCGGTTACTGAAGACAGCGCCATAGCGAAATTCCTTGATAAAAGAGGTCCAGGATTCCACCATCTCTGTTTCAGGGTAGACGATATACGGGCAGAACTTGCCCGCCTGGAGAAGAAGGGCATCGAGCTGGTGGATAAGGAACCCCGGGAAGGAGCCCATGGAACACTGGTGGCCTTTCTTCATCCAAAGAGTACCGGGGGCGTCCTTATTGAATTAGCGCAGCATAAATAGTGCAGAGCGCTGCGCTATTAGCGAGTTCCAAGTTTCAGGTTCCAAGTTCCAAGGACTTTTAATAATATGTTCCATGTAACCTGGAACCAGGTCAATAGTTACTCATATCATTGACAAATCCCACAAATTACTGTTATCTCAACAGGTTATGGAATCAGGAGCCGACAACATGGTAGAGATCTCCGTCGTAATTCCCCTCTTTAACGAGGTGGAGAATGTTCCCGAACTCGTGGAACGAACCCTTTCGGTCCTGTCATCCATGGAGCGCACCTGTGAACTTATTCTGGTGGACGACGGCAGCACGGACGGTTCCGAGGCTATTTATTCCTCCCTTGCCCATACTCACGAGCCGCTGAAAGTTATCCGCTTCGCGCGCAACTACGGTCAGACAGCGGCGTTTGCGGCCGGTTTCGACCATGCAAGGGGAGAGATCGTTGTAACCATGGATGGAGACCTCCAGAATCCCCCTGAGGAGATACCTGTTCTGGTGGA
>DAOVVW010000215.1 GCA_030636965.1 Pseudomonadota bacterium
ACCGCTGCTCTTTGGTAAGAGTCAGCGGTTTTTTATTACAAAAACGGAGCACTCTCCTCGATTAATAGAGCGTAAATGTTTAAATAATATTAAGGTGATTCATATCCGGGCTTTTACGTTTACAGCATAAACTAGAAGCCGGTCCAGTCGGTTACCGTTTGTATTCCGCAAAGGAGGAAAATATGGAAAAAGCTGTGAAAGTAGCATTGTTTGCCGCAGTAGCGGTACTACTGGCTTCGGGCATGGTTCTGGCCGACACCACCGGCTGGTACGTGGGTGCCAGCGCTGGCAGAAGCACCGTAGACATCGGAATTATCCCCAAGGAACCCACCAATATCGGGTACAAATTATACGGCGGTTACCGCTTTGGACCGTTGGCTCTGGAAGGGGGATACGTCAACTTCGGTGATACTTCCGATGATTTCCTGTTTTTGCCACTCGACATCCAAGTTGACGGGTTGGGTATATTCGGTATCCTCAACCTGCCCTTGGGACCCATCGACCTGTTCGGAAAGGTGGGCAGGTTTTCGTGGGATTATAAGATGGTCAGCGCCCTGGGCGTGGTAAGCGGAGAAGGTACTGATTCGTCGTTTGGTATCGGCGGCGCTATCAGGGTCGGACCAGTGGGTGTCAGGGCTGAGGCTGAGGTGTTCAATGTCGAGCCCATAGAAAAGATTGTGTTCTTTACAGTGGGTGTGACTTACTCTTTTTAAACCATCCTGCCCCCCTTCCCCTTATAGAGGCTTCTCCATTTATGGGAGAAGCCTTTTTTGCATTTTATTTCGCTTCCCTTTCTTGGTATCTTATAAAATGTCCTGAGTGAAGATGCTCCATAACCTTAAACCGGCCCGAGGGGGCCGCCAGCAGGTGAGGTAATTATGCAGGCGAAAATAATAGCCCACTATTCTGATGGTAGGCTAGTCAAAGGTTTTTCAACCGATTTTGCTCCCAACAAGCCTATGTTCCACATCGGGACCGGCCCCACCGACACGGGTGCCGAGGTGATGATAATTGAACTGAAAGCAGTTTTCTTCGTGAAAGATTTCGAGGGGAACCCGGGCCATGAAAGAAAGCAGCATTTCGATGAGGGAGAAAAGGTGCAGGGCCGGAAGGCCAAGGTCACGTTCAACGATGGCGAGATACTGGTGGGGGTGGTCCAGAGCTACGACCCAGAACGCCAGGGCTTCTTCCTGGTCCCGGCAGATAAGGACGCCAACAACATCAGAGTTTACATCGTATCCGCTTCCATCGCAGACATCGCGTTTACATAAAATAGAGAGCAGATAGAAGCAAATTTCCATTTTACCTGTTGAAAGGAAAAAGGAGGTTCATCATGTCAGTTATATTTGAACAGACCATGATCAACGGTATGGCGGTATCCAACCGCCTGGTTCGATCAGCCACCTGGGAGGCCATGTGCGATGATGACGGCAGGCCTACAGACAGGTTGACTGACCTCTACTGTGATCTGGCCCAGGGCGGTGTCGGTCTGATCGTCACCGGATATACGTTTGTAAGTCCTGAGGGGAAGCAGCTCCACGGCAAGATGGGTATCCACACCGATGGTTTTGAAGACGACTACAGAAAAATGACCGATGCTGTCCATGATGCCGGTGGCAAGATAGCACTCCAACTGGTCCACGCCGGAGGCCAGACAGATTCAGCCAATGCCGGACGTCAGCCGCTGGCCCCGTCGGCAGTTGAAGTGGACCAGTTTCCTGAAGTGCCGGCTGAGATGAGCAAGGACGATATAAACAATATTATTGAAGCTTTCGGTGAGGCTGCCCGAAGGGCGAAAGAATGGGGTTTTGACGCGGTGCAGTTCCACGGCGGTCACGGATACCTGATAACACAGTTCCTGTCACCCCTTACCAACCAGAGAACGGACGAATACGGGGGCAGTGTCGAAAACCGCAGTCGGTTTGCCATGGAAGTTTATCATAAGGTCAGAGATACAGTAGGTTCCGACTTTCCGGTGATGATCAAACTCAACGGCGCGGACAACCTGGAAGGCGGCCTTGAGATCGACGATGCTGTATATGCAGCCACAAAACTTTCCGAGGCAGGAATTGATGCCATTGAAGTAACCGTAGGGACACCGGCCTCAGGTGCCTTGGGCCCCGTTCGCACAAATATAGACGCTCCTGAAAATGAGGCCTATAACATGGATCTGGCTCGGCAGATAAGGGAGGCTGTCAGCTGTCCCGTGATGGTTGTGGGTGGATTCAGGTCACCGGGAGTCGCCGAGGCGGCAATAAAAGATGACCGAGTGGATTATATTGCTATGTCCAGGCCCTTTATCCGGGAGCCTGGCCTTGGCAATCGGTGGCAGGAGGGTAACCTTGCTACGGCAAAGTGTATATCATGCAACGGCTGCTTTGTGGCTGGTCTCAAGGAGGGTGGAATTTACTGTGTTGTCGAGAAAAAGGAGCAGGAGAAGAAGGAGTAGGGGAACTTGAAATAAAGGCCTGATCAATGAGTGAAATGACCATCTTGGCCAAGGGGTTCAACAAGGCTCGCCTGAGCTTTTTAACCAATCGCCTTTAACCGTCAGAGTGTGTTTTCAATCACCTCATAGTCATCTGTAATTATGAGGTTTGCGTCTTTTTTCATTCCCTGGATAATCTTGTGTTCGATCGTCAGGACCTTCTCTATAAAGGAAAAATCCTGGTCAGGATCACGGGCGATATTCCTTTCCCTGATCTCGTTTAACCGTTTTTTGAAATCCGATTGGAAGAATGCCTTGATGTCGGCGTCCTTAAGGAGAAGGCTGTAGGTGAGATCTACGATAATCACGTCAGATCCGGTAAGGTCCATGGGCACATTCTCATACCTTCGAGAATCCAGTCTTCTGCAGTCGGAGGGAACAAGGATCTCGTTGTTCTTCCGGTCTGCGGCAAGGCGAATTGCCGCTTCAAGCCGATCGAAATTAATCTCGCCTGGGCCCAGATACTCAACCAGCTGGCCCTCCTCGTACGCTTTGACCCGGGCCAGGTGATTTTTAGCGGGTGTAAGCAAAAAGAATGCATCCCCCGGTAGTGTCAGTGCTTCGATACCCTCTCCCTTGAGGGCGAACCTCAGGTACTCGGCGACCTCACTTTTTCCCGCTCCGGATTCCCCACCAACGGCCAGGATAACTCTTCTGCCCGCCTGTTTCGTCTTAATGTCGGCTTCCCGGATATGCGGGACCAGCCCCCTGGCTGCTTTTTTGTGTTTCGCACTCACTACCGGAGGGTCACCCCTCCATACGAAGGCAAGCCTGTGATACGCGCGACCTTCTCTTTTGAGGAATACTTCGTCAAAACCATCTCTGCTTTTCACTAAAGCCGGAGCCTCACCTCTGTACAGGTTATCCAGGAGTTCACCCTGCTGCCTGGCAATACCCGTCCAGCTGAAAGTTTCCTCGGCAAGTTTGCGGCCGTTGTCGGCCAGGTCCTCGAG
>DAOVVW010000165.1 GCA_030636965.1 Pseudomonadota bacterium
AAGAGGGGTTCTTCGGCCGAAAACGTTTATTTAACCTTCTCGACGGGCCTTGATGGAACAGGAATGCCGTCCTACGAGGACTCCCTCGAAGAAGAGGACAGATGGTATCTGGTGTCCTACACCCTGATGCTCATGAATAAGCTGAACTGAGTATAGTTATGGATGGACTTTTTACTATAATTTATTATCGTCGCGCCCGAGCATGGGCGCCCGGATCAATGACATAAACCTTGAGTCATTGATCCGTGAGGGAAGCGGAAACCGCGATTTTCGCTTCCCAAGGAGCAAAAAACCGCTCACGGATTTTTTGCGACAATAACAACGACTTGTGAGGAAAGTGAAAATGACACTTTTCACTTTCCGTGGAGTAAAAAGCCAAGAATGGACTTTTTACGACCCCTTCAAAATTTAAACTGGAGCCAATACTTGACCTCAGGCCCTCTCAGGACCAGTATTCTTTTCTCTGCCATTATCCTTTTCGGAGTAATTGTATCTTCCGCCATTGCCAGTGAGATAAAACTGAGCCCTGATCCGGGTCAGTATCGGGACAATATCAGGGTCTCAATGGGTTTCCCTGAAAACTGGGTAGTTTACTACACACTTGATGGTTCCAATCCAACAATAAACTCCAGCATATATTCAGCGCCGATCAACATCGAAGAGGATACCGTACTGAGATACTTTGAGATCAAACCTGAAAGTAGCAGGGGGATCATCAAAGAGGCTTTTTATGGAATAAGCCGTGATGATCCGGATGAAGATGAGCTCAGGACGATCGCAGATCCACCCGGAGGCGTTTTCAGCGGCCGTATCTCGGTTAGCATGACCAGTAGGGACGGGGCTACTATCTACTATACTATCGACGGATCCGAACCTACAACTGAAAGCCCTGTTTACACCGCGCCGATGCTCCTCGCCAACGACACGGTTCTCAGATTCTTTTCCATGGATCGGACAGGTGAGCGGGAGCCGGTCCGTGAGGTGCTCTATACGTTCAGGCTTACGGACAAACTGCTGGATACAACACCGCCAACTATCGTTATAGACCCAACGCCGGAGAGGTACATTGGAGATGAGAGGATCAAATTAAGGTCCGATGAGGAATCCACAATATATTACACTCTTGATGGAACGGAACCGACTGAGAACTCGTTCCGTTACACCGATCCTATTCTTCTCGAAAAGAAGTCGGTGATCAAGTTCTTCGGGATCGATTCCATGGGAAACCGCAGCTCTGTGGGATCAGCCGAATACATCCTGGACGTTACCCCTCCAAGCACGATTGCCACACCCCCTACAGGTCTTTACAAGCTGCCTCAGAATGTAACACTCAGTGCGTCAGAAGACGATGCCGTCATATATTACACTCTGCACGGCTCTGATCCCACGGAGGGTTCAAGTATCTACAAGGATGCCATTGCCGTTAAAAATGACACAGTCATAAAATATTTCGCTGTGGATAAATATGGAAATGCTGAGTCCGTAAATACTTCAGAATATCTGTTCGACGATACTCCCCCGGTGACCAGACCAAACCTGCCCGCAGGAGAGTATTTTCCCCCGGTCTCTGTTCTGCTCTCCACTGAGCCCGGGTCGGTGATCCGTTACACTATCGACGGATCTGATCCAGATCTTGGCAGCCCTCTTTATACTGGAGATGATATTGTTTTCCGCAAAGGCGGAACCCTCAAATTCTTTGCCGTTGACCAGGAGGGTAACCGTGAGTCTATCCAGGAGTATACATACAACCTTTTTAAAGGTGTCTGGAGAAAATACGCTCGTGGTGTATTCCTGATCCCCAGTGCCACAGACGGGAAGGTCTTCTGGATGGGAACAGACACGGGCCTGATCAGATACCAGGTCGGCTCAGGGTCTCGAAAATTTATTGGGGAACGTGAAGGCCTGCTCGGTTCTGAAATAAACGATCTGGTTCTGGACGAGAACGGTATCCTATGGGTGGCATCAGATCTGGGTCTTAACAGATACGTTGATGATGAAGGCTTCATGCGGTTTGACCATGAAGGCGGTCTGCCAGGCAGAGCTGTGCTTTCCATGGGGGTGGATACCGACAACACGATCTGGGCTGGAACAATGGAAGGCGTCGCCCAGATCAAGGGCGATATTATATTGCAAATTCTAACCGAAAAAGACGGTTTGATCGATAATGCTGTGTTATCTGTTGCCGTAGACGCGCTGGGAAACAAGTGGTTTGGAACGTCCAAAGGGCTCTCGATGTACGCCGATGGCAAGTGGAATCACTATACAAAAGCAGACGGGCTGATCCACAATGAAGTGAGGACAGTTGCTGTTGACTCAACGTGGAATATCTGGATCGGTACACCAAGGGGAATTTCCGTATATGATGGTGCAGATTGGAAGAGTTACACCAGGAAGGATGGCCTCCCAAGCAACTCCATAGTTCTGATTACTCCAGACCCCGACGGCGATGTCTGGATAGCCACCAGGGCCGGTGTCATCCGGTTCAGTGCTGGTGAATGGATTATGGAAGAATCGCCTTAATGACGAGATTGATGGCTTTGAGCCCTGGGCCTACAAAAGGTACCACAACATTACTCTTCCTCTCCCCTGGCGGGAGAGGAGGCCTGCCGTTGTTGAAAAACCTTGACAGCAGGCGAGGAGAGGGGGATATATTGCACCCTCCCCCTTCCCCTCCCGTCAAGGGAGGGGAGTAAACGCTCATAGCCCACGGCCCATAGCACACAGCCCTAAACGCCCTTCGCACTACGCCCAGATCTCCTCCCTTCTCCCTATTTTAACAACACATATGTAATTTGATTTAATATCTGAATGTTATTAAGATAATCGGATGATCAAGGATTACCGAATACACGGCGAAATAGATGATAATATGGAGTTCTTCGCCACCCTGTGGGGAGATAACCTGGGTCACCATTATTTTCATGAGGTAACAGAACACGAAGGTGCTAGTATGCACCGGTTTTTTTACGGTGGGAGTGAATTTCTCCTTGGACCTGAAACTATTACTCATACAGGAAACGGTGGAAGTTTCTGCTCCTATATGTTTGGTGTGGATGAGCCCATTGAAGATCTTGTAAAATCCGAAGTGGTCAACAGGCTCGTCCTCTTCGGTGCTCTGGATGATGACCACGAAGGAATACGGATCACCGACAAAACCCGGGGTACAGAGACCTTAAAGGAAGTATTTCTGCGCGGTCATGCTGTTTTTAACTACTATTTCTTTATTCACCTGGAAGACGACAGGCCGCTGAAGGGCCAGCAGGAGGCGATCCTGAAGGTTCTTGGCAGAACCCTTAAACGGTACCGCCTGAGCCTGGATCTTGATGATTCCAGGATTGCAGAGGAACTTTCCGGTCTTTGGTCGGCTGCCGGAAAGGCTTTTTTCCTGCTGCGGCTTGTAAATAACTCGCACCTTCAATATTACAGGCAGTTGGAGAAAGTTTATTCCAATCCTATGGGCACACAGGTTGATGCAGTAAGAGAGCTTGAGTTACTTGGAAAGGAATTTGGTATAGACCCTTATTCACAGGAACGGATGAAAATAGATGTTTTGAACCGGCATCCGGAAAACAGGAGGATAGTGGAAGAGTATAAATCAGTTCTCGTGGAAATATGGAAAAGGGACAGTGTGCTATTCGATGACCATGCTCGCATGTCCCGTCTCAGGACGTTGGCTCTTCGCAAGGGGATCCCCTTTAACCTGCTGGATTTGCTGGACGAAAAACTCCTTGGCGAAAAGAAGTTCCACAAGGTTGAAGAACCGGCATACCTTGTGGAAGCTCGCGGGGTCCTTGAGACTATATTCTTCAGAACATGGCAGATGGGGATTCAGATTGAGAAAACCGATCTGATACGACTCCTCAAGACAAAGCTTACAGCTCTTGAAAACAGGGATCCCTCCTTTGACAGGATACTCATCGACGTGGGGAAGATGTGTGATGAGCAGAGCACGAAGGCGGGGGATCCAGGGATCATGGAGGAGTTCGGCAATATAGTCACCTATTTTGACCGATTCGATGCGGTTTACAATGCGCTGAATGCCCTG
>DAOVVW010000054.1 GCA_030636965.1 Pseudomonadota bacterium
AGTTTTATTTCATACAATTTTACTAGAAGTTTTTTACTTTTTTAGAAAAACCTGATAAATTGATATATTGCAAAAAGCACCATAAAAAACACTGGAAGGCGAAGTATTTTGTCTTGTGGTCAAAAAAACCGTGTGAGCGAACAGTATTTATCCAAAGAGGAAGATAATGCGTCATGAGCGCTAAAATAATTAAAAATTTCATCAGTGAGGTTAGCAGAAAATGGGTTCAGAAATTGTTATTAACGCCAACCCCTTCGAAACCCGGGTTGCCCTGCTGGAGAACCGTCATGTCGCCGAGATCTCGGTTGACAGGGCAAAAGACCGGGGCATTACGGGTAACATCTACAAAGGGAGAGTTGTCCGGGTTTTACCCGGCATGCAAGCTGCTTTTGTAGACGTTGATCAGGATCGCGCCGCTTTTCTGCATGTGTCAGATATTGTCCTGGACATGAGCGAATACGCCGAAATGATCGGCGGGAATGATCAGGACAATGATGGCAACGGTGTGGAGCTGATCACAGCTTCCGGCCATGCCATTGAGGACCTCCTGAAGGAAGGCCAGGAGATCCTTGTTCAGGTTACCAAGGAACCCATCGGTACAAAAGGAGCGCGGGTCACGGCTTACGTGACTCTGCCTGGGCGACTTCTTGTTCTCATGCCTACGTTGGTGAAGGTGGGTGTTTCCCGCAGGATCCAGGATTCAGAGGAGAGAGAAAGGCTCAGGAAGATCGTCCAGTCTCTTCAACCCAAGGGCGTCGGCTTCATAGTCCGTACCGCTGCAGAAGGTGCGCCGGAAGAAGCCATCAAGCAGGATATGGACTTTCTCGTCAAGCTCTGGGGCTCTCTGAAAAAGAGAAAACCTCGCGCAAGAGCTCCGAGCCTTCTTTATGCGGAGCTGGACCTGATCTACAGGGTCCTCAGAGACCTTTCCAGCTCGGATATCAGCGCAATTCACATTGACTCTAAAGATGAGTACAAGAAGCTCCTGGACTTTACCAAGAAGTTCATGCCCCAGCTTCGCAATATTGTCCGGTTGCACGAGGAAAATGAGCCGATCTTCGACCACTTCGGGGTGGAGCTGGAGCTGAACAGAGCTCTGGGAAGAAAGATATGGCTCAAATCAGGCGGATATATAGTTATAGACCAGACCGAAGCCCTTACCGCCATAGATGTGAATACAGGAAGGTTTGTGGGAAAAAAGAACCTCGAGGAGACTATCGTCAAGACCAATCTGGAGGCCGTTCAGGAGGTCGTCTACCAACTTCGCCTGAGAAATATCGGTGGTCTGATAATCATCGATTTTATTGATATGGAGCGCTTTGCGAACAGAAAGAGAGTCTTTTCCGTGTTTGAAGAGGCGCTTAAAAAGGACCGCACCAAAACGACCATCCTGCAGATCTCCGAACTGGGCCTGGTGGAAATGACGCGGAAAAGGATAAGGGATAACCTTTCTTCTGTCATGACCGAACCCTGTCCTTACTGCGAGGGTAAGGGAACGATCAAGTCAATGAGGACTATCGTATATGAGATATTCCGGAAGGTTAGAAGGGAGGCTCCGATCCTTGAAGGAAAGCGAGTCGTGATAGTGGCACATCCCAAACTAGCGGATCTCCTTTACGAAGAGGAAAGCGATTATCTGGAAAAGCTGGAAAAACAGATCAAGAAGAAGATCGTGGTTAAGACTGAATATAATATGCATCAGGAGCAGTATCAGATTATGGGGCTTTAATAACTAGTTGTTAGTGGTTAGTAGTTAGTTAATAGTAACCCAATCAGATATATTTATAACCAACAACTAACAACCAACAACTGACAACTAGGAGTCATTGACAATGACCCTGAAACCTGATATCAGACTCTATTCTGAACACCTGGGAATTGGCACTTTTTATAATCATCATGGAGGTTTATAATTAATGTACGCCGTTATCGAAACAGGCGGTAAACAGTACCGCGTCAACGAAGGCGATGTCATCAGGATCGAGAAACTACCTGAGGAGGTCGGCTCTGTAGTAACCTTTGAAAAAGTCCTGCTGGTCAGCGCCGGTGATAAGGTATCTGTGGGTACACCTGTCGTCGATGGGGCTAAAGTTACCGGAAAAGTCGTTGAGCAGGACCGGGCCAAGAAGATCATAGTCTTCAAGAAAAAAAGGCGGAAAGGCTACCAGGTTAAACAAGGACACAGACAGGATTATACCGGCGTCCTCATTGAAAAGATCAATAAAGGAAGTAAAAAGGCCCAGAGCAAAAAAGACTCAGGCCAGGAGGATATAGAAGATGGCTCATAAAAAGGCTGGAGGAAGCTCTTCCAACGGCAGAGACAGCAATGCCCAGAGGCGGGGTATCAAAAGGTACGCCGGTGAAACTGTCAGCGCCGGCAGTATCCTCGTCAGGCAATGCGGAACGAAGTTACACCCTGGCCATAACGTGGGCGTGGGTAAGGATTACACCCTGTACGCGAAGGTTGACGGGATCGTCAAGTTCGAACGCAAAGACAAAAACCGCAAGAAGGTCAGCGTCTATTCGATTACCTAAAACCATGATGCCTGCCCTCATGCGATGAGGTTTATCGATCGGGTAAAGATCCGGATCGAATCCGGGGCGGGCGGTAATGGCTGCGTCAGTTTCAGGCGCGAGAAACACGTTCCACGCGGTGGTCCCGATGGTGGGGATGGGGGCTGCGGCGGCGACATTATCATTCAGACCGACACTTCTCTTTCCACTCTCATAGATTATCGCTACAAAAGAGAATACAAGGCATCAGCCGGCAGGCCCGGCAAAGGCTCGAAGATGAGCGGACGCGATGCTGACCCTGTTATACTTAGGGTTCCACCAGGCACCGTAATATTCGATGCACAGAGCAGCGAGATCGTGGCAGACCTCACCGAGGGTGAAGTCACTGTTGCAAAGGGCGGTGGAGGCGGGAATGGGAATGCCCGGTTTGCCACTGCCTCACGGCAGGCGCCAAGGATTGCAGGGGAGGGACGCGCAGGAGAAGAGAAGGAACTCATACTTGAGTTAAAGCTGATCGCCGACGCCGGGATCGTCGGGCTTCCCAACTCAGGCAAATCAACTCTCATCTCCAGGATCTCAGCAGCCCGTCCCAAGATAGCGGATTATCCGTTCACCACTCTCGTTCCTAACCTCGGGGTGGTGCGAATGGGTGAATTCAGCAGCTTCGTGGTAGCTGACGTACCGGGACTGGTTGAGGGCGCCCATAAGGGTACGGGTCTTGGGCATCAGTTTCTGAGGCACGTGGAAAGAACTTCGGTTCTGCTTCATCTTGTAGGCCTTGCTCCAACAGACGAAGATCCTGTAGAGGCTTACAGGACGGTCAGGGACGAGTTGGAGGCGTATGCACAGGGTTTGGCACAAAAAGAGAGCATTGTGGCCCTCAATAAGTCGGACCTTGTCAGCGATGAAGAACGTACCTCAATATTGAAAAAATTCAGGGATGAGCTTGGATTTGAGCCATACATCATATCAGCTGCCACCGGGGAGGGGCTGAATGAAGTCGTCGGCAAGCTTTACGAAATGATCAAAGCGATAAAGGACTGAAAACAGTGAGTGACATGAGAAAAAAACTCCTCACCGATCGAAGAAAAATTGTTGTCAAACTTGGCAGCGCCGTGCTCGAGGCTCCCAAGGGTGGTGTGGACCAGGCTCTGATAGCATCTCTTGCCGGTGAAATTGCGTCATTGAGCAATGAGGGGTACCAGTTTGTTATAGTCAGCTCAGGAGCGATATTAATGGGAATGAGGGAGACCGGGAAAAAGAAGATCCCCGCTACCATAAAGGCAAAACAGGCCCTTGCGGCCATTGGCCAAAGCCGCCTGATGCACGCATACGAGTCAGCCTTTTCAAAACATGGGATCACAGTGGGACAGATGTTGCTGACAAGGGAAGGCCTGGCTGACAGAAAGCGTTTCGTCAACGCTCTCAACACGATGGAAGAACTCATGAAGCTCGGGGTCATTCCGGTAATTAACGAAAACGACACAGTTGCGGTTGACGAGATCAAATTTTCGGATAACGACCTTCTCTCATCCATGGTGGTGAACCTCGCATCAGCGGATGTTCTTGTAATTTTGACAGACATTGAGGGGCTATACGACAGGGATCCGAGGTTGGGAGAAGGAAAGCTTGTGGAAGTGGTGGACACAATAGACGATGAGATAATGGATATGGCCGGTGGGTCCGGTGAGGTGGGCAGTGGAGGCATGTCCACCAAAGTAATGGCAGCCAAAATGGCTGCTCACAGAGGTGTTGTGACGATCATAGCTGACGGCAAGACTGTTGGTAATCTAAGCAGGGTCATGGCAGGTGAACCAGTTGGTACCCTGTTCATACCGGCTGCCGAGAGGTTGGCGTCAAAAAAGCACTGGATAGCTTATTCAGGACACACCGAAGGTACACTGACACTGGACAGTGGCGCGGTTAAGGCAGTTGTTGAAGGAAAAAAGAGCCTTCTACCCGCAGGGATCCAGATAGTAGAAGGTGAGTTCGAGGGCGGTGCTATGGTGCGCTGTATCACCGGGTCAGGAGAGGAAATAGCTCGCGGCATCACAAATTTCTCATCTGGACAAATAAAAAAGATAATGGGTAAACACAGCAGCGAGATAGAGGGAACACTTGGCTCCAGCCTGGGAGAAGAGGTTATCCATCGAGATGATATGGTGATTAAATAGGTTGAAAGTTGAAAGTTTCAAGTAACCAATGACATTTTGAATTAACGTGAACCCAGGTAAATTTAATGTACGAGGATAAACACGATGGACGTTAAAAAATTAATGTTGGACATCGGCCAGAAAGCAAGAGCAGCCAGTCGGTCAATCGCCAGTGCATCGTCGGGTGACAAGAACAATGCTCTCCAGATTGTAGCTTCAAAGCTGAGGAAGTCTGAAGGTCTGCTGATCAGGGAGAACGAAAAGGATATTCAGGCGGCAAAGAAGAACGGACTTTCCTCTGCCATGATCGACCGACTGCGCCTGACTCAGGAGCGGATTGAGGAAATGGCCCTTGCAGTCGAAGAAATAGTTTCTCTCCCCGATCCGGTGGGGGAGGTGACAAGGATCTGGAACAGGCCCAGCGGTTTCAGGGTCGGTCGAATGAGGGTTCCGATAGGTGTTATAGGGATAATTTATGAGTCACGCCCCAACGTCACGATAGATGCCGCTGCTCTGTGCCTGAAGTCGGGAAACGCCTGCATCCTGAGAGGGGGTTCGGAGGCTATACATTCAAACACGGCCCTTGCCGCTCTATTTCAGGAGGGGCTTGCTGAAGCCGGGCTGCCGGCAGAGGCAGCACAGGCGGTTCCCACCATCGACAGGACTGCGGTCAGGGCGCTCCTCACACTGGACGAATACATCGACATGATCATTCCCAGGGGTGGCAAACCCCTTATCAGGATGATCATGGAAAACTCCACTATTCCGGTTGTAAAGCACCTCGATGGAGTCTGCCACACGTATGTGGATGCTGATGCGGATCAGAAAATGGCTGAAGAGATATGTGTGAACGCAAAACTGAACCGACCGGGGACCTGTAACGCCATGGAGACACTCCTGGTCCATGCTGATATAGCAGAGAAGTTTCTACCGGGTCTTCTGGGGCGGTTGAAGAATGAGGGAGTTGAGCTTAAAGGCTGCGAGGTTACGAGGAAGATAGTACCTGAGGTCGGAAAAGCAAAGGATGAAGACTGGAAAACAGAGTACCTGGAAAAGATCCTCTCTGTGAAAGTGGTGGGAGATATCGATGAAGCAATGGATCACATAGCTGAATACGGATCCGCTCACACTGACTGCATTGTTACTGAGAGCCACAGGAACGCCGATCGTTTTTTGAAAGAGGTGGATTCTTCTTCAGTTATGGTGAATGCTTCAACGAGGTTAAGCGACGGTTTTGTCTATGGCCTCGGGGCCGAGATCGGCATCAGCACTGATAAACTCCACGCCAGGGGCCCCATGGGCCTTGAGGAACTTACGTGCCAGAAGTTCATAGTGTTGGGGGAAGGACATCTGCGGGAGTAATTAGCGCGTCCAAGGTCCAACGCGAAAAAAAGAAAATTCATGCGAATAGCAAACAAGGCGAGAGAGAATGGGTAAGATGCAAGGCCGCAGGAGATAAAGTTGTTAGTTGTTGGTTGTTGGTTGGAAATTATACCAAAATAAACCTCCACATCCGAAGGCCTGGGCCAGAGGCATGAGAAGGGGTCAGATATGAGGCGCGACCAGAGGCGCAAACCGGAAGCGTATGGTAATACGTTGAGGACTTGCGCCGAGGGAGAACAAAGCAGATGGTCGGTTTTCGCCGCCGCATAAAACAATCCCAAGCCCGATCATATTGACTCACTACTATACAAATGCTAGTCCTGAACTAATGAAGATCAAATCCGCAGAT
>DAOVVW010000307.1 GCA_030636965.1 Pseudomonadota bacterium
ATCGCATTGCCCGGCGGCTTGACTGAAGCCGCCCCGAGAAAAATGATCAGGCCCCACCTTTTCTGGATCATGGTAGACGGCGTGCGTTATTCGCGCGGGCAAGACAAATATGCCAGGCTCCCGTCCTTTTTCGAATTTGATGACGATTCGATCTCCTTTCGAAACGTGATCACCTCCGGGACTTCCACACTGATGTCCCTGACGTCCACCTTCACGGGCAGGTTCGCGGTGGAACTTTACCCCCACTATCTTTACCTCAGTCCGGAGAATCTTACCTCCCCCACCTATTTCGATCGACTCAAGGACGCCGGCTATGCCTGCCATGCAAGCATTTTCAGCGAATCCGCGGGAAGGACGCTTTTGTCCGGGGTGCTGGGAACCGGCGACCCGGACCTTTCCATGGCCGGCACGGCACGGGAGACGTATCAGGAGTTCCTGTACATCATGGAAAGAAAGTTTCGTCCGGATCAGCCCCAGTGCATTTTCGTGAGTTTCCAGAACACTTCGGACAGAGACCTCTATGTGAAGAGAATATTCGCGTATCTGAAGAATATGGGACTATATGACGAAGCCGTCATCCTGTATTCCTCGGATCACGGATATGTTGATTTCGGAAGGTTCAGAGCGCTGGGCTGGGCGCTGCATCCGCGCTGCCACACGCTGTATATCGGTGAAGACAGCTATCGGGCAAACCTCAATATCCGCCTGCCGGGATCCCTCTCCCGAGCCAACCCCAGATCGATCGCCGCGCCGGTCTGTCTCATCGATATGTTTGAAACGGTCATCGACTACCTGGGGCTTGATCATACACAGGCCCATAAGCGGGCCAGGAGCCTGCGTCCCCTTATCGAGACCGATGATCCGCTGGTCGTGCGTGGCTTTGAGGAGAGGCTGCTGCGTGTCGACACCCGCTACATCATTCAAAACTACCGAAGAACAAGGATCCTTAACGGCCAAACCGATGTGCTCCTATCCTCCGGTGATCAAAGAGCGAAGCTGAGTGGGAAGGTGGCTGATATCTATTACGACACGCAGAGCCAGGCCCTCGACACGGCCCTTGCGATGATCGCACAACGTTTTGAACAGTCCGCACTGGGCCGGGTATCGGGCGAGAAGATCGCCCTCTATCACTACAACCACAGGCTCTTCATCAGCCGACTGCGATCCCTGCTGGAGAAAAGAAACGAGGTGGATGTAGTCGATTACAGACTGATCAAAAAGCATCACGCGCGGTATGACAGGATCGTGGCCATTGTCGACAACCCCTTCTGGTTCATGTACAGGAGGTTATGCCGATTCTGCCGGAAGAAGAGGCTTCATCTCTCCCTTTATGACAACTACTTCGAACCGCTCACCTATACCGGATATGGTTATTTCGATACCACCCTGGCGGAAAAAGGTATCGAGGATGAATTCCCCTGGCCCCTGAAGTTCGGCATCTATCTCATCATCGTCGGCACCAAGTTATACGAGACCCTTATTCTGTGGCGGGCCAAAGAGAATTACCACCCCGTATCATTTTCGGACATTACCCTATAGGATGTTCCTTTGAAAGGGTGAGATGTATGGATGGTACAAAGCGAGCTGATATCAAACCAGGTGTAGAGGTTTATATAGTATTAAAGAAAGATCAGCGATCAGGAACACTGACACAAGGAATTGTGAAGGATATCCTGACAAAATCCCCAACTCATCCCCATGGGATAAAGGTCCAGCTGCAGAGTGGTGAGATCGGGCGGGTTAAAAAGATCAGAGATTGACAAGAGATACCATGGGAGTAAGTCAGACAACGCTTATTGCATAACGATTTACAGGGAAGAAAATGGCACAGATCGGAAGGAGCGAAAAGCATGAGTAAAGAACGTAAAAGCATTAAGGCGGACAAGAAGAAACCGGCGATGACCCCAAAAGAAAAAAAGGCTGCCAAGAAAGCTAAGAAGGCGGACAAGAAGGGATTCAAGGACCTCCAGGCCTAAAAGAGAGGAACAGGAGCTGGGCCCATGGTTCCCTCCGCGATACGGCACAACTCCCGCTACGACCCCTGGTTTTACGAGAAGTCGACTATTCTTTTGTTTTCTCCATGCCTTTAAGTATCCCGTTGACGATCGGTGGATATGCAACCAGGGTCATCAAGATTATGATCCCCGCCAGAGCCAGGAAGAGCGGCCTGTATTTAAAGTCTTCCGGCAGGAGCAAAATCAACGCCACAGACAAGGCGCCTCTAGAGCCCGAGAATGCTAACAGCTTAACGTCGTTAAAAGTAGCTGTCTCCTCATATATCCTTAGTGCAGGTCTTAGAACAAAGACAGCGATCAATCTCGGCAACACTGCAATCGCCGTGGCTGCAACAATCAGTGTAATTGTAATTTTATACTGCGAAATCCCACCGATGAAACTGGCACCTATTAAAAAGAAAAGAATTGAGTTGGCGACATATTCCAGATATCCCCAAACATGCTCCTGATCCTCCTCTGGAGGATGGTAGCCTCCGTCTGGACGATATCCGTATGCCAGTGCAGCCGCGAAGAC
>DAOVVW010000179.1 GCA_030636965.1 Pseudomonadota bacterium
AATGTCCAGGGCTCCATGGACGTGGGTGCTCTTGCCCGTTTCCTGCCTGGTTACCAGGATGTGACTGATAGCGGTATCAGGGGCTGGTTCGAAGAACAGTGGGGAGTGGATCTGCCCGCCGAAAAAGGTCTTGTGTCCAAGGAAATGATCTACGCAGGCAGAGAGGGCGCTGTCACGGTCATGTATATCATGGGAGAAAATCCCCTTTCTTCTTTCCCTGACAGGGAGTCGGTTATCGAGGGTCTTTCAAATCTCCAATTCCTGGTTGTGCAGGATATGTTCCTTACAGAGGCGGCCCTTTTTGCTGATGTTGTGCTTCCAACTTCATGCGGACCGGAGAAGAACGGGACCTTTACAAATACGGACAGAAGGGTTCAGAGGGTCAGAAAGGCCATCAATTCGCCCGGGGAGACAAGGGATGACTGGAAGATCCTTGCCGACCTGTCAGCCGAAATGGGTTATCCCGCAGACTACTCCGGGGCCATGGATATCACCGAGGAGATCTCAAACGTTATTCCCTTCTACTCGGGAATAAAGCCCGAGCGGATCGAAAATAACGGCCTTCACTGGCCGTGTCCCAGGTTGGACCATCCGGGAACTGAGGTTCTTCACGAAAACAGATTCCCGTCGGGTCTCGGCCGGGTTCGTACGATCTCTGGCGAGCTCAAGAAGAAAGTTTCTGCAAACTACCCCTATGTGCTTGTGCCGGGGCTGCTTCTTTACCACTCTGGAACTACCACAACCAAGGCCAAAGGGCTGAATGAGATAGCTCCCATTGCTCTTGCGGAGATCAACCCAGCCGATGCCAGGGATCTGGAAGTTACGTCAGGTGACTGGGTAAGGCTGACAAGCATGAAGGGAATCGTGGACATAAAGGTGCTGGTTTCTGAAAGAAGCCAGGAGGGGACTATCTTTGCACCAACGCATTACAGGGGAACACCGGTAAATGCTCTCCTGTCCCACGATCCGGTCAAGGAAAAAGGCATCACATATATCTCGGTGGAGAAGATCGAGAAATTCGAAGGTGATGAGCGTACGGAGCCTGTGGAGGGACAGGTCACAAGGCTCAGGAAGATAGTCAAGGATATCCAGAAAAAGAGGCGAGAGGCCCATCCTGACCAGGGTCCTGACGCCTCAGGAGGATGAGAAGATGATCTGCCCGGAATGCAATCTGCTGATACCGGAGGACAGCCGGTTCTGCAAGGAGTGCGGATACAAGCTGGAAGCGAGCGTGGAGGAGCGCGAAGCCCTGTCCAACCAGGAGAAGGCCGAGAAGCTCTACCGGGAGGGGATCGTACTGTACCATCAGGGCCAGTTCGATGAAGCCATCGCCCTCTGGGACGAAGTCAGCTCACTCATCAAGGATTTCCAGATGACGGACTACTATCGCGGGATAGCCTATTACGACAAGGGTATGCTGTCCATGTCGGTGGAGTGCTTCAAGAAGGCCGAGGCATCGCATCCAACCATCTCAGCGGTGCACTACCGGCTGGGTCTGGCTTATTACGCCATGGGATTGCTTTCCGATTCGGAATACCACTTCAAGAAGGTGGAATCACTGATCCCCGATACAGCCCAGATCCACTACCGGCTGGGACTTCTCTATCAGAAAAACGCAGATCTGGACGAAGCGGTGGATGAACTGAAAAAATCCATAGAATACTCACCAGACTTTGCCCGTGCGTTTTACACATTGGGGATAACCTACTTTCAGAAGGGTATGCTCGCCGAGGCGGCTGAAGCCCTCAGGAAAGTGGTGGAAATCTCTCCTCGCTACGTCATGGCCTATTACCATCTCGGGATAGTGCTCTTTCACAAGGGCAATCTTCCCGACGCTATTGCGGCTTTCGATGAGGCGGTCTCTCTCTCTCCCAAGTTCACGGCAGCCTACTACCATCTAGGTATCTGCCACGCAAGGAAAGGGGGACACGAGGATGCTGTATCCGCTTTCCTGAGGGTCAATGAGCTCGACCCCATGGATTCGTCGGCCCTGTACCATCTCGGCAACAGCTATGTACATCTTGGAATGCTGGACAAGGCTGAAGAGATCCTCCAGGAGGCACTGAAACTGAATCCCGACAATGCGCAGGCATATTTCCTCCTGGAGAAAGTGGGGGAGATCAAGCGCTCTGGAGCCATGGAGTACTAAAGGCAAAAAGCTATGGAGAACGTTTTACTGTACATACTTCTTTCTGTTCTCAAGATCGTTGTGGTCCTCGGCATAGCCATGACGTCGGTGCCCATCATGGTCTGGGTCGAGAGAAAGGTATCCGCCCGTATACAGAACAGGCACGGGCCCCTTTACGTAGGGCCCTTCGGCCTGCTGCAGCCTTTTGCTGATGTAGCCAAGCTTCTTCTCAAGGAGGATGTCATCCCCACGGAGGCAGATGAGGTACTGTACGTCCTGTCTCCACTGATGGCCTTTGTGCCGGCCCTCCTGACTTTCGCCGTGATACCCTTTGGCCCACACCTCAGTATCGCTGACATAAACATCGGCATTGTCTACGTGCTGTCGATCTCTTCTCTGGGTGTCTATGGGCTGGTGATGGCCGGATGGTCATCCAACAACAAGTACGCCCTCCTGGGAGGGCTGAGGTCTGCCGCCCAGATGATCAGCTATGAGCTCACCCTGGGCCTCTCCATCATCGGCGTTCTCATGTACTCACGCTCCCTGTCAATGGTGAAGATTGTGGAAAGCCAGGCGGGCCTCTGGTTCATTGTGCCGCAGTTTCTGGGGTTTGTTCTTTTCCTGGTGGCGGCTTTTGCGGAGACCAACAGGCTGCCTTTCGATCTGCCTGAAGCGGAGCAAGAGCTGATCGCGGGATACCATGTGGAGTACTCAAGCCTGAAATTCGCCCTCTTCTTCCTGGCCGAGTACGTCGCGATGTTGTCGGCTTCGTGCCTGATAGTCACCCTCTTTTTCGGCGGCTGGCTGGCCCCGCCTTTTATAGGCTCGGCAATAGAGGGATTCCTGCCCGAGATAGTAGTCTTGTATATCATGCCGCTGGTGTGGTTCCTGGCCAAGGTGGCTGTTTTCATGTTTTTCTTCGTGTGGGTTCGGTGGACCTTTCCCAGACTGCGCTACGCTCAGCTGGTAAAGCTGAGGTGGAAAGTGCAGCTGCACGTGGGTATCCTGAATGTAGTCTTCTCCGGGAAAAAAAAGATGTCCTGAAGACCCATCAACTTCTCCCCTACAGTTTATCGTACTGGGGGTCGTCCCCCTTTTCCAGCATCTGCTCCTTTGATACCTTTAGCTGGCCGGGATCCGTTATGGAAAGCTCATACTCGCTTCCCATGAAGACTGCGTCCACGGGGCAAACTTCCTCACAGAAGCCGCAGTATATACACAGACCTATATCTATTTCGTAAAAGTCGATCTGTTTTTCGTGATCCAACCCTTCGGAGGTCACGATCGTGATAGCATCTGAAGGGCAGATCTCACCGCACAGACCGCAACCAACGCAGCGCTCTTTTCCATCCTCGTGTCTCTTGAGTATCTGGGCACCCCTGAACCGTTCGGGCATCTCCCATCTCTCTTCGGGATACCTCAGTGTCACAGGCTTCACAAAGAAGTTCTTGATAGTCAGGGAAAGTCCCTTTATCAGATCAGTCTGGAAGATGTTCGTGATAAGATCCAATTATCTATCTCCTAAAATATCCCGGTCATCTTGATAATACCTGAGATGAATATATTCAGGATAGCCAGGGGCAGCAGCACTTTCCATCCCAGGTTCATAAGCTGATCGTAGCGCAGCCTGGGAAAGGTCCACCGAACCCACACGAAGAAAAACATGAAAACAGCCACCTTGGCCAGGAACCACACCAGCGGCATGATATACAAGACTACTATCTCGGGCAGGAATCCCTCTATTGC
>DAOVVW010000221.1 GCA_030636965.1 Pseudomonadota bacterium
ATAAAGAAGATCGAAAGTGAGAAGATCATGGACCACCTGAAGGCCGGCAGAATTGTTGTAGTGGCCGGTTTCCAGGGGATAAATGAAAGAGGCGAAATAACCACACTGGGCAGGGGTGGATCGGACACTTCTGCTGTAGCTCTTGCGGCGGCCCTGGGGGCCGACGTGTGTGAGATCTACACGGATGTGGAGGGTATCTACACGGCTGATCCAAATGTTGTCACCAAAGCACGGAAGATAGAACGGATCTCCTACGATGAGATGCTTGAGGTTGCCAGCCTGGGAGCGAAGGTCCTGCAGATACGATCGGTAGAATTTGCGAAAAATTACGGAGTTCCCATCCACGTCCGTTCAACATTTACAGAGAACGAAGGTACATGGGTGACAAAGGAGGACAGTGAAATGGAGAAGGTTAAAGTGTCGGGGGTGTCCTACGACAAGAACGAGGCGAAAGTATCGATCCTCCACGTTCCGGACAAGCCAGGTATTGCAGCGAAGATCTTCGGACCTATTGCCGAAGCCAACATCAATGTGGACATGATCATCCAGAATATAAGTATTGATGGATTTACAGATCTTACCTTTACGGTGACCAAGGCCGATCTTCCCAGGGCCATAGAGATCATTACTGGTGTAAGCGGCGAGATTAAAGCTCAGGAAATCCTCACGGATGACAGGGTTTCCAAGGTCTCTGTCGTCGGGACAGGAATGCGGAGCCACTCAGGTGTTGCATCCACAATGTTCTCTGCGCTGGCTAAAGAGGGGATCAACATCATGATGATCAGCACTTCCGAGATCAAGGTCTCATGCATAATCGAGAGCAAATATACTGAATTAGCGGTCAGGGTTCTTCACGAAGCGTTCCATCTGGGACAGGAGACCGTTTAGACGCCTTTGAAAAGAGGGCAAGGCAGGGAATAGCTATGTCAGCGAAGAAAAAGACGAAAAAAAGGCAGGTAGTTGTATACGATACGACATTAAGAGACGGTACACAGGCGGAGGAGGTCAGCTTGCAACTTGCTGACAAGATCTCCATTGCTCACAGGCTGGACGATCTGGGCGTTGATTTTATCGAGGGCGGCTGGCCAGGGTCCAATCCCAAGGACATGGACTTTTTCGATGAGGCCAGGAACCTTAAGCTGGCAAATTCACGCATAGCTGCATTCGGTTCCACCCGCAGAAAAGGGATCAAAGCAGCCGACGATCCGCAGATCCAGGCGTTATTAAAGGCTGCAGATGTAATTACCATCTTCGGGAAGAGCTGGCATCTTCACGTTGCCGAGGCGCTTAGGACGACACTGGAAGAGAACCTGGAGATGATCAACGATTCTGTGTCGTTCCTCAAGTCAAATTCGGATATTGTTTTTTATGATGCAGAACACTTCTTCGATGGATACAAGGACAATCCCGAATACGCTATACAAACTCTCAAGGCTGCTGATGACGGTGGAGCTGACTGCCTGGTCCTTTGTGATACCAACGGCGGTACGATGCCAGGAGAACTTACCAGGATCGTAAAGACGGTGCTAAAAGAACTCCCCAAAGCTTCAATAGGGGCTCACATGCACAACGACTCGGAATGTGCGGTGGCAAACTCCCTTGTACTTCTGGAGTTGGGAGGAGAGCATGTCCAGGGAACCATAAACGGGTGGGGTGAGCGGTGCGGTAACGCAAACCTGTGCTCTATAATTCCGGCTATCGCTCTGAAAATGGATCTTGAGATGGGTATCACCGAAGATCAATTGACAAGGATCAGGGAGATATCCCGTAACATCTCCGAGATCGCCAATATGATCCCATATTCCCACCAGCCGTATGTGGGCAGGAGTGCCTTCGCCCACAAGGGCGGTGTACATGTGTCTGCCATGCAGAGGAACAGGGAGACTTACGAACACATCGATCCGAGTATCGTAGGGAATCACACCAGAGTTCTGCTTTCGGATCTTTCCGGCAGGAGCAATGTTATCTACAAGGCCCAGGAGTTCGGGATCGAAGTGGACGAAAAGGATCCGGCAATAGCCGATGTTCTGGTGCAGATAAAGGACCTGGAAAACAGGGGTTTTCTATATGAGTCTGCAGAAGCTTCCTTCGAGCTGTTACTAAAAAAAGCACTTGGCAAGCATCGACGCTTTTTCGAGCTAAAGGGTTTCAGAGTTACGGACGAAAAGAGGGAGTGGGACCAGCCGCCCCTTTCAGAAGCCACGATCATGGTAGTAGTAGATGGAAGCGTGGAACACACGGCAGCGGTGGGTCAGGGCCCGGTTGATGCCTTGGATGTTGCGCTTCGAAAAGCGCTCATCAAGTTTTACCCTGTACTTGATGAGGTGAAGTTGCTGGATTACAAGGTCAGGATACTGCCGGAAGGGAAGGGTGCTGCGGCGGTAACCAGGGTTATCATTGAGTCCGGAGACAGCAGCGGTAAATGGTCCACTGTGGGAGTCTCCGACAACATTATAGAAGCATCATGGCAGGCCCTGGTGGATTCAATTGAATACAAGCTGCTGAGGGAGGAAGAGGCGGGCAATCTGGATTAAGACAGACCGCGTCCAACGACCAAGATCCAATGTCCAAAGTGTTTTCTTACCACAGAGTCACAGAGGACACAGAGGAGTGTTGGGTTTAAACACAAAAAGCAAATCGATTTTGGAAGAAATAAAAGCTGGGTAATTTATTTGGGTTGTACGCATCTTTACAAATAAATGAATAGTATTTGAATCTAATATTTAAAGTACACTTACTAGTCTCTTTTTGTTTCCATTGTTTATGTTTTAACCAAGAGCCCAGTTTTCCTCTGTGTCCTCTGTGACTCTGTGGTGAAAGCGGGGTTTAGGTCTTAAATATTAATCACAAAGACCGCCCCTGTGAGCACATTTTCATGGGGGCGTTGTTCTTTAGAAGTGCTAATAGAGCCAAAAAATCACCTAAAGAGGCTTGTGAAAAACTTCTCTACCATATTTGTCAAGTTTACCCTTGACTGATTCTCATCGTTGTGCAAAATAGCACAGGATTGAGGTGGGAAGGGTAAATTTTCATTTGTGAATAATCATATTCTTAGGGGGTCTTCATGACTGCAGAGGTAACCAAGTTTCTGGACAGGGGTTTGTGGCGTAATCCCATGAGCTTCCTGGGCATGTCCATGTCAGCACTGGCCGCTTTGCTGATAATCATCCTTTTTATCATCGACATGCTCCGAGATGTACACTCGCCCTACCTTGGTGTGTTACTCTTCTTTGTCCTGCCTATATTATTTATGGCGGGATTTTTACTTTTCGGATGGGGTATGTGGGATGAACGCAATAAACGGAGAAAGGAATCAGTAACCGATATTCCAAGGTTTCCGATCCTGGATCTC
>DAOVVW010000110.1 GCA_030636965.1 Pseudomonadota bacterium
GGTCGTAAAAAGTCCATTCTTGGCTTTTTACTCCTCGGAGGGTGGCAAGAGCAATTGTAGTAAATCGACAAAATTTACGTGGTTCAGTGCTAGTCGTTGATTGGGGCGCCCCTCAATGGGCGCATTGATGACTTCTTGCTAAGTCATCAGTGTTGGGTTTTCCCTTTATTCCTTGTTTTCCATGAGGCGGTGACACAGCAGCGTCGACAGCCTCACGACTCCTTCTATCTTCCCATCCTCGTCAATGACTGGCATCTCAAGGATCTTGTGCCGGGTCATTTTCTCAACCGCGGTGACGAGATCATCCTGCCTGTGGACAGCAATGACTTTGTGGTTGATCATCTGTTTGCATGACTCAGTGGTGATCTGGCGAAGTATTCCGTGACCCAGGAATGACCGGCGGCAAGCCTCCGGATATATGAAGTCGGCCAGGTGCACCAGGCCGATCTGTCCAAGAAGCTGCCCCTCACTGTCAGTCACATAGAACGAAAGAATATCGCTGTGTCTTGTGTACATCTGCAGCAGCTCGGATACCTGTGAATCCTCAAAAAAGACCGTTTCAGCCGTAACAGGCTGCATAAGATCCTTGATCAAAACCGGATCATTCCCGGCTTCAGCTTTTTTACTCAGGGAACTATCCTTCTTGTTCATTGCTCTCACCCTCTCTGGAGGTCTGGTGACTGGACCGGCTACTTAAATCCTCCTTTTAAACATAATGCTTTTATGAAAAATTACAATCACCTGTCCAGCCCATCTATTTGCCAACGATAATATTATACTATATTGTGTTATCCAAACGCCCTGGATAGATGTCAGTGATGTGGATATAGTCAAGCGTACAAGAGTAGGGGGATGATCAAATGACCTGGTTCCTGTATCTCGTTTCCATAGTCTGGGTGGGTATCGGAAGTATCCTGATACTGCACACGGAAAAAGTAAGGGACGTTCTCTCCGGTATAATGGAGGAGGCCAACTTCAGGATTTGGGGAGGGTTCACGCTGGCCTTCGGAATCCTTCTTGGCATTGCGTCTTTCTGGAGCGGGGTTGTATGGTTCCTCTTCCTTCTGTCCATGACAATTGCGGGGATGGGCGCGTATGCCCTCTTCGGGGAGGAAGCGAAGGTCAAGTCACTGATTGAGAACTGGACAAAAATCTCGGATGCGGGATATAGGCTATGGGGGCTCATCTTTGTTATCACAGCAGTTGCTCTTCTAACCTGGATCTGATCAGAATACGGCCCTTTTGTGGAATAAACGCGGATTTTTCTGGAAATAATCGTCAAAAAATCCTAGAATTACAGTTTGGTACTCTTTTGCATCCATAAGCCCTGCTTCCATTGCCCTCATGAGGGTGATTTACTGCCGAAAATGAGGAAATACGAGGTCTAACAGAGCGTAAAAATGAAATACATTACTATCTTTCCGGAATATCCCATAAGTATCTATCAGATAAGCGAGTTGAAAAGGTACAGGAAGAAGGTCCTTCACGCGCAAATTGAGGGCGCCGCGCTGATACGGATCCTGAACAGCCCATCAAAGGTGCTCAGAACCGTTGATGGTCACCACGTAAACAAGGCGTTTATCGTGGGGGTCAGAGACTATGTGAATCCGCAGAGCAGGAAGTCAAGACTTGCCGAATACGAGAGAAGGACCCAGGTAAACCTGTACGTCTCCATGGAGCTCGCTACTTTAGAGGAGGTTTCAGGGATTATCAGCGTCCGACGGATTGCGGATGATGTCGAGCTGTGCCTTGAAAGAGCTCTGGTTTCTGCCAGGGAGTACGACTTTGTTGGCATGCTGACTGACTGGAATACCACCGAGAAGCTGGATACGCTTATCGATCCCGGGATAATGAGCGTCTTCGATCAGGCGAAGCTCAGCCACTCCTTCCTGGCCATAAACAAGCATCTGATAAAGAATTTTATACTGATGAGGGATCTGGGTGTGGAACCAGTCGATACAATACTGGGCCCTATTCTTCCCGATGAGGAAGCCTCAAGCGGCTAGACTCACATGCCTCAGTCGGTGATTTCGATCCTTCTGTAAAGAAAGTGTTCTGCCACGCCACCGGCGTGGTCACGTGATCAAACGCCTCACGTGCCTCCAAAACCGATCTTTACCTCTCCACCCTCAACAATAACCGGTACCTGCCGCTTCCCACCAGTGTGGGTGAGCATCTCTTCGATCAGCTCGGGGTTAGCCTGAACATCGCGGTAGTCAACGGTCTTGCCCTCAGCTTCGTAGGCCTCACGGGCCTCGTTGGTGTAGGGTCAGCTTACTTTTCCGAAGATGATGACGGTGTCTTCGCTCATTATTTTCCTCCTGTCAGGATCAATAGCTTCTTTCAATCATTATAGCCTACCGGATTGACAGTTTCTATTCAAAATACGCTTTTCGAAAATCTCGTGTGCAAACTGGACTCATTTTCATATAGGGGTGGCAATCATCAGGTGATTCTGGTAGTAATGAACGCCTTAAAATGCGAACACGGAGGTTAGAGTGCATCTTACAGTGATACCCGAACGCTGTTCCGGCTGCAGAGTTTGCGAGCTGGCGTGCAGCGTTGGGAGAATGGGAGTAAATAACCCCAAGAAAAGCTGCGTCAGGGTGATGGTTCTGTATCCCCACCCTGTTATCCGCATGCCAATAATCTGTAAGCAGTGCGGAATTCCTAAGTGCGGCGAGGGTTGTCCCACAAACGCCATCTTCAGGGAGAACGGTATAGTTCGTATCGACGAGGAAAAGTGCATATCCTGCAACCAGTGCATAACAAGCTGTCCCTTCGGAGCAATGTTCCTTCACGAAGACGTGGAACACCCCTTGAAGTGCGATCTGTGCGACGGCAAGCCTCTGTGTGTCGAAGCCTGCCCCAAGGAAGCGCTCAAATTCCATCCCAAGCATATACTGGGACAGGCTCACAGACTGTCAACTGCAAGAAATTACGCCAGGATGGGCAAGGTTGAGTACATGGACGGAGAACATAAAAAGATCCTCCGATACGCCAGGGAAAAGGTGCAGAAGGATGATTAAAGGCGGGTACTTCTTTTCCGTTCTGGACGTGGATCTCACCAGCGGTGAGTCAAATGTGGTCCCTCTCGACGAGAAGGTGGCATACGATTATATTGGCGGGCGGGGGTTCGGGGCCAGATTTGTAGCCGATCTTGTAAAGAATTCCCGAAAAAAGATCGATCCCCTCGGTCCCGAGAACATACTGGTAATAGCTCCAGGTCCTCTCTCCGGTCTCTATATCCCCGCTGCCGGCAAAAATTCCTTTGTGACACTGTCACCGGCCACCGGTATTTACGGCGACAGCAGCATGGGGGGTGTCTTCGGTGTTGAACTGAGGCAGGCGGGATACGATGCTGTGGTCATCAGAGGCCGGGCACCAGAGCTTTCGGCCCTGGCAATAGATGACGGAAGGATAAATATAATCCCCCTCCCTGAAGCCCGTGGAAAGACCACCCTGGAAGCTGAACAGATCGTCCGGCAGGCTACCGGGGACGAGGATATGAAGATCGCCTCTATTGGTGTTGCAGGGGAGAACTGTGCGGTCTTTTCCTGTGTCAACACCGACTGGAGCAGAAACGCCGGCAGGATCGGTATCGGTGCCGTTATGGGCTCCAAAAATCTGAAGGCTGTAGCCGTGCGGGGTTCGAGGGATCTGCCGGTGTCTGATCTTGACGCGATTATGCATCTAACCCGTGAGGCAACCGGGCTTAGCGCATGCCACGAATTCGTCTCCTTCTGGCAGGAACAGGGACTCATGTCCGTTATTGATTACGCCAACACGATGGGGATCCTGCCCACATATAATTTCCAGCAGACGGTGTTTGATCGGGCAGACAAGATGAACGGATATGTCATGGAGGATCGCTACAAGATAGCCGACTCTGCATGCTTCGGCTGCTCCATGAGCTGCGGAAATATATGTCTGGTCAAGGAAGGCAAATACAGGGGGACTGTTACCGAAGGGCCCGAATATGAGTCAGCAGCGATGTTGGGAAGCAATCTGGGTGCTTCGAACTTTGCCTACATCCTGAAGGCAAACGCCCTGTGTGACGAGGTGGGGCTGGACACGATCTCCTCAGGGGGCATTATCGGGGCGTTAATGGAGGGTCAGGAAAAGGGAGTATTGTCTGCCGATGACCTGGACGGAAAGACACTCAACTGGGGTGACGAGGACGGTATTCTCGAAACTATAAACAAGATAGCAAACAGGGAAGGCGTCGGAGATACCCTTGCAGGGGGCAGCAGGGCAATACTTGCCCGCTGGCCGAAGCTTGCAGGGATTCTCTGCCAGGTAAAAGGCCTTGAGCAGTCCGCATATGATTCAAGAGCTGCGATCTCCATGGCACTGGGATACGGTACTTCTGACATAGGCGCCCATCATACCAGAGCCTGGACTGTCGCCCGGGAGCTGGAGAACGGCGAGAACTGGGATCTTCAGGACAAGGCGGATCTGGTGATATATCATCAAAACGTCAGACCACTCTTCGACATGTTAGGAGTATGCAGGCTGCCGTGGATCGAATTGGGGTTCCCTGAGGATTACTACCGGCGGTTCTACGCGGCTGTTACGGGAGTGGAGAGATCCATGGAGGACCTGCTGGCCTGTTCGTCCCATATCTACGACCTTACCCGTTCCATTAACGTTCACCTGGGCATCAGCCGCAAGGACGATTACCCGCCCGCGAGGACTTTCGAGGACCCGGTTCCTTCAGGCCCTACGAAAGGCAGTGTGGTCTCTCGGGATGAGTATGAGAAGATACTGGATATATATTATGAAAAACGAGGGTGGGATAGTGAGGGCATTCCGCCACCGACTTTATAAGGGCGGGTGCGTGCCCGGATCCGAAGTCTAAAATCAAAGATCCAAGATCCGTTTTTACCACAGAGTCACAGAGGACACAGAGAAAACCTGATCATTGGGCAGAATTCAGAATAAATGGGTTCCTGCAAAAGCCCCTTCGTCTTCGCAACCCCCTGTTAGCTTCCCTCCCTAAGCCAACCTCTGTGACCTCTGTGACTTTGTGGTGGGAAAACACGTTGGGCGTTGGACGTTAGACGCGGTCATCTTCAGTATAACCTGACCGATTCCGTCTTAAAGATCAGCGAAACCTCCGAACCAAGA
>DAOVVW010000072.1 GCA_030636965.1 Pseudomonadota bacterium
AAATCTATTTGCTGCATCGAAGAGCAGGTCGGCCTGGAAATATTCGCAATACAACAATGATACTTTGCAAAAAGTCATCACTTCGGGAGGAAAGTGAAAATGACACTTTTCACTTTCCGCGGAGTAAAAAGCCACGAATGGACTTTTTACGACCCATCAACAACGTCAAGCGAAAGAGAGGCTACAGTTGAGTTCTCTTGCCGAAGTTGAATTGATCAGGAAGATACTACAAAACGTGAACACCAATCTTACTGCTGAGAAGATTCTCAGCACTTCACTCCACATGATCATGGATACATACAAATTTCTCGCCTGTTCCATAATCCTTGTGGAGGCGGAAAGGAATTGGTTCAAGGTGGCCATCTCAAGAGGGTGGAGCCACGAATTTGTCAAATCCTTCCACCACAAGTCTATGGATGGCCTTGTGTTTGATTCTCTTAACAGCCATGACCCTATTCTGGTCAGGCCCGGTGATGCCAGATACCTGTCGGAGGGATATACTTTCGAGCATCAGTATAAGTCAATGTTGGCTCTGCCCATGGGCATAAGGGGCAAGAGGGTAGGAATATTCTATGCTTCCAGCAGCGACCCTGACGATTTTGGACCCGAAAAGGTGTCGGCTCTTTCAGACCTTGCCAACATCTGTACCCTTGTGATAGATCATGGCAGCCTGGGTGACCAGGTTGTGACCCTCTCCAATTACGACAACCTTACAAATCTTTACAGCTATAAATACTGGCATGAGGAGCTGCACAGGGAAGTCATGAGGTCCGACAAGATGGGATCGGATCTCTCCCTGGTTGAGATACACTTGAACAAATTCAAGGACTATAAGAGCATGCACGGCCACATTAAGGGTGATGAACTACTTGTTGATGTCTCAACCATTATAAAAGGCGCTGTTGGTGAGTTGGACATACCGTGCCGTGAGGGTTCCAAATGGTATGTAGTGCTGGTAGGCTATGATCAGAAAGCCGCCAGGGAGTGCGCCGAAAAGATACTCGAAGGAATAAATGAGCTGGGGACTATCGGCGACCCGGCCGTTTCGTTATGTGTCGGAGTGTCTACCTATAACCCGGGTGAGGGGGAGAAGGAGCTGATAAGAAGGGTTGAAAAAGCACTCAACGAGGCACGAAGAGAGGGCCCGAATACCTGCCGCACTGAGTGATCTATGAGCCCGCGAGGAAGGAAATCCTGAAAATATTACCCCTGGCTGAACCTGATCCGGTCTGCATAAGTATTACGAAAGGTCTTGACAACAGGCCTTTCGAGTTATAGGTTTTGTTCACCATTCGATTAGAACCGCGCATGTGGGAGCCTGCGTGATTTCCTGATTTGACCTTAATCGGATAACCCCAATAGTGGATAACTGTTATTAGATAGTCGATTAACCATTCTAAATCCAATACACCCGTGAAACATGCTTGCAGGAAAAGCCTGTTATTCAGGTAGAGCTTATTCTTCTGAGCAATGCCCGCTGGTGTAAAGACCAGAGCAAGGAGACAAACTCGCTATGGACCTTACAGTACTTAAAGAAAAATCGATCACTGAACTCACCAAAATGGCAAAGGAGTTCAAGATCGAGGGTGTTGCGAACCTCCGCAAACAGGATTTGATCTTCGCCATGCTTCAGGCACAGGCGGAGCAGAATAAATCCATTTACGGAAGTGGTGTTCTTGAGATCCTCCCGGACGGCTTCGGTTTTCTTCGCTCTCCGGACTCCAACTACCTCCCAGGGCCGGATGACATCTACGTTTCACCTTCACAGATACGCCGGTTCACCATGCGTACCGGAGATACGGTAACCGGAGAGATTCGTCCTCCCAAGGAAGGAGAGCGCTACTTTGCGCTGCTGAAGGTGGAGAGCCTTAACTTTGAATCGCCTGAGGCAGCCCAGGACAAGATACTCTTCGACAACCTGACACCTCTTTACCCTGACGAAAGGATCGAACTGGAGACCGATGACTCCAAGAACTACTCCATCAGGGTAATGGATCTTATAACGCCCATAGGCAAGGGACAAAGGGCCCTTATAGTCGCGCCGCCCAGGACAGGAAAGACGATGCTGCTGCAGAGCATTGCAAACAGCATCAGCCAAAATCACCCGGAGATATACATCATAGTTCTTCTCATCGACGAGAGGCCTGAGGAAGTGACAGACATGCAAAGATCGGTGGAGGGAGAGGTGATCTCCTCTACTTTCGACGAACCCGCCACCCGCCACGTTCAGGTTGCAGAGATGGTGATAGAAAAAGCCAAGAGGCTGGTAGAACACAAAAAGGACGTGGTGATCCTTTTAGATAGCATTACAAGGCTGGCGAGAGCATACAATACGGTCTCTCCGCCATCAGGAAAGGTGCTTTCAGGAGGTGTGGATTCCAATGCCCTTCATCGCCCAAAAAGGTTCTTCGGGGCCGCCAGGAATATTGAGGAAGGGGGGAGCCTGACCATTATTGCCACTGCCCTTATCGACACCGGTAGCAGGATGGACGAGGTCATATATGAAGAG
The DNA here is from genome assembly GCA_030636965.1 of Pseudomonadota bacterium. Classification (GTDB taxonomy): domain Bacteria; phylum BMS3Abin14; class BMS3Abin14; order BMS3Abin14; family BMS3Abin14; genus SZUA-178. The sequence continues at coordinate 2,510 of DAOVVW010000072.1, forward strand.
TTCAAGGGCACCGGCAATATGGAGCTTCATCTCGACAGGAAGCTCGTGGAAAAGAGGATTTACCCCGCCATCGATGTAAGCAAGTCTGGCACCCGAAAAGAGGAGCTGATAGTACCAGAGGATGAGCTGAACAGAATATGGGTGCTTCACAAGGTGCTGGCCCCCATGAACACCATAGACAGTATGGAGTTTCTGCTGGATAAGATACAGGGGACTAAGGCTAATAAAGAGTTTTTTGAAATGATGGATAAATAATCCAGGATCATAGATCCTGGATTATTGAACATTAGAAATTAGAGCAATAGAAATTAGACACATAGTTAATTAATGACAATTATACAGATTTTTAATTAATCCAATGTCCAATGCTCTAATATCTAATGTTCTAATGCTCTATTTCTAACCGCACAAAGTATTGTTATTGAATTACTTTTATGCTACAAACAGCCTTTCGTTTCAGCTTGTGAAAATGCATTGATTGGAGGCGTTGCCAAATGAAAAAAGATATACATCCTGATTACAAAGAGACAACCTTTACCTGTGCTTGTGGTGCCGTCTATGAGACGAAATCCACCATCGACAGCAGGAATATTGATATCTGCTCCAACTGCCATCCTTTCTTCACGGGCAAGCAGAAGCTGATGGATTCTGCTGGCAAGGTGGAGAAGTTCAAGAGGCGCTACGGGCAGAAATGAGGGACCGTGGTCTCCAGGATTGCCCTTCTCTCGCACACCTCTGATCCAGAAGAAGCCGTAGCCTTGGCTGCCAGGCTTTGTTACTCTCCCCCGGGAATCACAGACCCTAGCCGCTTGCATGAGGATAGGGGCTCTTCTGCTCTGCCCTCAAAGGTAATCTCTTTAAGTCATCATTCCCTTTTTGGATTTATATAGATAAAAAAGTTGAAAGTTGAAGGTTGAAAGTTATAAATATTACGTAAATCGAACTTTTAACTTTAAACATTTAACCTGTAGATAAATGGAGTTCATGCTTTGAAAGCACACTTACATAAAATAGGAGGCCAGGCGGTTATCGAGGGCGTCATGATGAGGGCTCCCCGGGTTATGACTGTTGCCGTACGACGGCCCACCGGCGAGATTGTGGTCAAGGCTGACAGGCTTAAGCTGTTGTCGGACAGGTTCTCTGTTCTGAAATTGCCGTTTTTCAGGGGGACAGTTTCACTTTTTGGCACCATGTTGTTGGGAATTCGAGCGCTGAATTACAGTGCGCAACAGGCCCTTGACGAAGACGAGGGAGAGATCGGTCCCTGGGCCATGGCAGGAACAGTTGTGCTTGCTTTCGGACTGGCGATATTTCTATTTCTCCTCTTACCCCTCTGGGTGACTCGATGGCTCGAGGGCCACTATCTATGGGTCTCCGGAAGGTGGGGTTTCAATCTGGTTGACGGTTTGCTGCGGCTACTGGTGTTTTTCCTCTATCTCATCGCGATCACCTTTATGAAGGACGTGAGACGTATTTTTCAGTACCACGGTGCGGAGCACAAGACAATATACGCACTGGAATCGGGGGAGGAACTGACCGTCAGCAGTGCGAGGAAATATTCTCCCCTGCACCCTCGATGCGGTACGAGTTTTCTTCTTATTGTTATGGTGCTGGCGATCCTGGTATTTGCCCAGATACCGCAGTTCTGGCCGTTCTGGGCCAAGGCACTTTCACGGATCGTGCTGATTCCCCTTATAGCGGGCGCGTCCTATGAGCTGCTGAAAATTGGGGACAGATACAGGGATAAAGGCCTGTTCAGGATTTTGTTAATACCAGGGCTTTTCCTCCAGCGGTTGACTACACGTGAACCTAGTGATGACCAGATAGAAGTAGCCCTGACAGCGCTTAAAGAGGTTCTCGCGCTTCAAGGAGGTTCAGGAGAATGAATTGGTGGATAGGACGCCTCGCTCAGGTCGAGGAAAAATATGAGAACCTGGCCCGAATGCTGGGGGACCCGGAGGTTATTTCGGATACGAATAAACTCCGCATATATTCGAAAGAGCACTCTAATTTAACCCCTGTGATCGAGGCATACCGTGAATATGTCTCCCTGAAGGACCAGCTTGAAGAAGCCGAGGAGATGATCCAGGAGGAAAAAGACCCTGAACTGGTAAGTTTGGCCAGGGAAGAAAAAGACGACCTGACGAAGGGAATGAATGAACTGGAAGACAGGCTCAAGATGCTCCTTCTGCCGGTGGACCCCAATGACGAGAGGAACGTCCTGTTGGAGATCAGGGCAGGGACGGGTGGTGACGAAGCTTCGTTGTTTGTCGCTGATCTTGCCAGAATGTACAATCGTTTCGCCGAAAGGCGTAACTGGAAGATAGAGGTCCTGAATTCGAGCCCGACCGAACTGGGTGGTTTCAGAGAGATCATTCTCCTGCTGAAGGGACAGAAAGTTTACAGCCTGCTTAAATACGAAGGAGGAATCCACCGGGTCCAGAGGGTGCCTGAGACGGAATCTTCGGGAAGGATCCACACTTCCGCGGTAAGCGTTGTAGTAATGCCTGAAGCAGAGGAGGTTGAAGTACACATAAATCCGGAGGATGTCCGGGTGGATGTCTTCAGGGCTTCAGGTTGCGGTGGCCAGCATGTAAACACCACCGATTCGGCAGTGAGATTGACCCATATCCCCTCAGGTTTAGTGGTTTCGTGCCAGGATGAGAAGTCCCAGCACAAGAACAAGTCAAAGGCGATGAAGATCCTCCAGGCAAGGCTGCTTGCCAAAGAGGAGGAAGAACGACGCGCAGAGGTTGACGGGGTGAGGAGAAGCATGGTGGGCTCAGGTGATCGGAGCGAGAGGATCAGAACATATAATTTCCCCCAGGCAAGAGTATCTGATCACAGGATTAATCTGACTCTGTACAAACTCGAAGCTGTAATGGACGGTGACCTTGATGAACTAACGCAGGCACTAATGGCATCCGACCAGGCAGAGCAGCTCAGATCAATGGAGGTTGCCTGATAAATGGTCACAGAATCCAGTTTGCCGGCAAAAGAGGTGTTTCGCTGGGGGATAAAGGCCATGAAGGAAGCGGGAATTCAGGAACCCGCCCTCGATGCGGCAGTTCTCCTCGGATACGTCTGCGGCAAGGGGCCAGGGGAAACCCTGATTGCGGGCAAAGCCTTCCTTCGCCCTGAAGAGGCGGAGCTTTATGTGGATCTGGTCGGTCGTCGGTGCAATAGAGAGCCGGTCAGCATTATCCTTGGACACAAGGAATTCTATTCCCTGGACATGATGGTTAACGGAGATGTTCTAACTCCAAGACCGGAGACCGAGATCCTCGTCAAGGAGGCGGACTCTTTCCTCAAAGGCTGCGGGCAAGACCAGCTGGTAGCTGATGTGGGCACAGGATCCGGTGCCGTGGCTGTTACCCTGGCGGTGCTGAATGAATCCGCAGCGTTCGTAGCAGTTGATAT